>WGEI01000311.1 GCA_015492875.1 Anaerolineae bacterium
ATCCAACGCCACGCCGCTCGTCATCGCCAGCATTGGCGAGACCATCACCGAACGGGCGGGCGTCATCAACCTCTCGCTCGATGGTAGTATTGCGCTATCGGCGATGTTTGCCTTTGTCGCCGCCCGTAGCGCGCAAGATTTTGGCGTCATTCCCGAAGCCTTGTTACTGCCCCTCAGCGTGCTCATTGCCATGATTGTTGGCGCGCTGGTAGCCTTGCTCATCGCGTTTTCTAGCATACGCTTGCGGCGAGACCAAGTTGCCGTTGGGTTTGTCCTCACGCTGCTAACGGCCAACCTCGCCCAATTTCTCGGCCAGCCGTATACCCGCATTCCGGGGCCAAAGTTCCCCGTTGTGCCCGTTCCGATTCTAAAAGACGTTCCGATTGTTGGCCCCGTATTCTTTGACCATACCATATTGGTTTATTTCAGCTTTGTGCTGGTGTTTGTGACGTGGTGGTGGCTATTCCGCACCCGTCACGGCCTCGCCCACCGCGCCATTGGCGAACGGCCTGAGGCGGCGTTTGCGCGTGGCACACGGGTGAATCGCCTGCGCTACCTCTATACCGCACTGGGGGGCGCACTGGTGGGGATTGCGGGCGCGGCCTATTCACTGAGCTTGAAAGCCGGTTGGTCTACCCCGCCTGCCATGCAGGGCGATGGCTGGATTGCTCTGGCGATCGTCATTTTTGGCGGCTGGCATCCTTTCCGCGTGGTGTTGGGGGCGTATCTCTTCGCTGGATTGCGCGCCCTTTCTTCCGCCATTCAACGTAGCCCCGATATTGATATACCGCTGGTGCTACTAAACGGGCTGCCGTGGCTGCTGATGATTATCACGCTTCTGGCCGTCAGCACGGGAGCAATTGAGCGCACTTTGCAGTGGATGCCGAAGCCAGTGCAAAAGCGCCTGCGTGCCTTCTTGCGCAGCGACCCGCCGAAAGCCTTGGGCATACCCTTTGAGGAAGATTAGCGTCTCTCATTATCTATTCGAGGTTTTTTAAGCCAATGCTTATGTGTACTGGCTAAGATATAGATGCTGTATAGGAAGCTTTCTTGTTGATGATGTATTGGTAACCTTATTGCTGTCCTTGTTAGTATGCCAAAAGCCGCCCATTACACGGGCGGCTTGGTGTTTTTATAGGTTAATCTCGCGGGCGTTACTGTTGCCCAACTGGGGCGATGGTTGGCGTCGCTGGCGGGGCATTAGTTTCTCCCTGTGGTGCGGGTGTGCCGTTTACCCCATTTTGCGGTGCGCCAGCTTGTTGGGTTAAAGCGAAGTTGCTGCAAGCTAGATTGGCCTCATCGCGCTTTGTCTGCACATTGGCATCGCTGCGCAATGTCAGCGCCGCTTCGTATTGCGTAACCGCGCGGCACGGGTCACTGGGCAATAATGCGTCACCATAGGCTACACGCTGGCTGAATAGCTGGTTAGCCACCTCGCCGCCGCGATAGTTTGGCGCAAGGCGGTAAATTTCCGAGAGTAGGCGAATGGCCTCAGGGTAGTTAATCGTGAGGTTGCGCTGTGCATCCAGCCATAACTGGGCGATGATACGCTCAAATGCTAGGTCACCAATGTCGCCCAACGCTTCGGCGCGGTCGGTGAGGAGGATGGCCTCTGCTAATTGCTGGCCAGAGATGAACAGTTCCCGCGCCCGTGAAGTCAATGCTTGGAACATGAAGTTATTGACCGCTTCCGTGCGGTAAGTTGGGTCAATGGTCTGAATAGCTTCTAGTAAGGCAATCGCATCATTCCATTCCGCGAGGTTCAAATGTTGCTGCACCTCTTGCATCAATGCGTCCAAATCGTATTCAACCTGCTGCGCGGGGAGGGTTGCTACAGGCGCTGTGTGCTCAGTCGTTGGCGTCAAGGTGGGTAATACCACCACTTCTTGCGTCGGCGTCGGCGTCAAAGTGGGCGTCGCTGTAGGGGCATATTTGGTGCTATAAAGCGCCGTCGCTATTGGGATATATTCCTGCACACAAGGCACGGCTGGCGTTTGGGTGAGCAGGTATTCCATGCGAATACCCAATAAGGCATCATTTTCTGCCGCCACTTCTGCCGCTAGGCGGGTGCACTGGTCAACAATGATGGCCTCCACCGATGCCGTAGCGTTTTGTTGGGCGATGGGTTGGCCAGATGTCCAGCCAGCCAATGCCGCTAGCACAACCACCACAACCGCCAGAACAACTGTCAAGAGCATGACCAAGCCCCAGATGAAACAGCCGGGGCCGTTCCCCGCTTCTTCTAGCCCATCTATATCATGCGGCGGCGGGGCGGTTGGCGTTCCCACCGCTGCCGTTGGTTGGGTATCTACGGGTGATAAAGGCGGTTGTGTGTCTTGTGCTTCACTCATTGAGTTAGCCCTCCTACAGCTTCAGACGCAGGCAAACGGCTTACATTATAATTGAACTACCCGTCAAGCGTATAGCGACGCTTGGCCTACGCCAGCATATCGGCGAGGTAGCCGATGATGATTTCTGCTATACGCGCTTTGCTGGTGCGGTCAATATGCACTTCGCCCTGCGCACTGAGTATGGTCACGCGGTTTGTATCCACAGCAAAGCCAGCATCCGCCGCGTTGATGTCGTTAGCCACCAGCATATCTACGCCCTTACGCTCTCGTTTACTGCGGGCATTTTCCAGCAGGTTTTGGCTTTCTGCCGCGAAGCCAATGACGACCTGCGGGCGTTGGTGCTCTTCACGGAAGCGCTTGACCGAAAGGAGAATATCCGACGTGCGGGTGAGGTGTAGCGTCGGCGTTTCTTCGGTAGATGTCTTCTTGATTTTCTGCTCGCTCACCTGTGCTGGACGAAAGTCTGCCACTGCTGCCGCCATGATAAGCGCGTCGGCTGATTGGATATGATAGAGCACCGCATCGTGCATCATCTCGGCGCTATCTACAAGGAAATGGGTGACGCCAACCGGAACGGGCAAATGTTGTATTGTGCTGATGAGGACGACCTCTGCGCCGGCGTCAATGGCGGCCTGCGCCAACGCATACCCCTGTTTGCCGCTAGAACGGTTTGTGATATAGCGCACCGGGTCAATCGCTTCGCGCGTGCCGCCCGCAGTGACGACAACTCGCTTGCCCGCTAGTGCCCCATTTGCGCCCAATACCCGCCGTATATGGCCGAGCAAATCGGGCGTTTCGGGTAAGCGCCCCTTCCCCCTTAACCCAGAGGCGAACCGCCCTTCATCTGGCTCAATGATGTAAGCGCCCCGCTCTATCAATAGCGCTAAATTACTTTGCACTGCTCGGTGTTGGTACATATGGCCATCCATTGACGGGGCGATAACCAACGGGCAACGGGCTGCTAGGGCTGTCACCGTCAACAAGTTATCCGCCATGCCATGTGCGAGTTTTGCCAATGTGTGCGCTGTAGCGGGTGCAATAACGAACAAGTCTGCGCTCTCCGCTAGGCCAATATGGGCGATATGGACGGGCAAGGCATCATCGCCAGCAGTCTGCCACATATCCGCATACACGGCGCGCCCCGTCACACCTTGAAAGGTCAATGGGGTGACGAATTGCTGTGCCCCCTCTGTGAGGATGACATCGACCAGCGCCCCTGCCTGTGTGAGTTTGCTGGCGAGGTCAACCGCCTTATACGCTGCGATGCTACCCGTCACACCCAGAAGAACGCGCTTCCCTTGTAGTAATGTGATTGTTTCCATATAACGAAACCTTGTCTGTTTGCATTGCTACCAGCAAAACGACATGAGGCTGCGAAAATGAGGCGTTATGCTGCCGCGCAGGTAGTCCCCTATAAAATAGAGCAAGGGAGCGAAGTAGCCCCCTCTTTCATCAAAATGATGAGTTACCCGTCGTTGCTGAGGCCATAAAGATAAACTTTATTCTCTGCTGCAACGGCGATAAGCTGCCCATTCGGGCTAAATGCCACGCTTTCCAATGGCGTTTGCGCCACTTGGATTGTCGCTAAGGCGCTATCAGGGCGCAAGGCGTTCCACACGCGCAGCGTGCCATCGTCGCCCACTGTTGCCAGCAATGTACCATCGCTGTTGAAAGCCACATCGTTCACCGCGCCTGCGTGGGCATTTTGGGTGATGAAGGTTTGGCCATCAGCATTGGCGTAAATGCTGACGAGGCCATCGGCCTGCCCAACCGCGAAAATTGCCCCATCAAAGCGATATGCGACAGTTGTTAATGGCACACCGATATTTAACTCTAGGCGTGGCGTCCGCAATACAATATCCCAGATGCGAATGCTGCCATCTTCACTCACTGAAATCAATTGCCCGCCAGTAGGGTAGTAAGCCATATCCGTCACTGTACCAGTGTGCCCAACCAGCACAGACTGTTGCGAAACGCTCTCTACATCCCAGACCAAAATCGCGTTGGCGCGCTCGGTTTCACTTTGGAAGCTATAGCTCGATAAAGCATTTTGCCCCGCCACAGCAAAGCTAAAGTTATCGGGCGCATAGCGTGCCGCGCTGATATTGGACATATGGCTGTTGAGGAATAGTGGCGCGCGCAAACGGGCATCCGCCGCCACATTCCAAAGCCGTACCGAGCCATCGACCGCGCCCAACAATAACCGCTCGCCATTGGCGCTATATTCTATTGTGGTGAACAAGTCTTCGCCCTCAATGATGCGTGGCGGCAACTCTACTGCGGCAGTGTTATATAGCCACACACCTTCTGAGCCGCGCCCACCAACGACGGCCAAATAGTTGCTATCTGGCGAAAAATCTAGCGCGGGTTGAAGGTTGCCCGCTAATTGGGCTAACTCCGACAAAGCTGCCGCATTATCTGCGGTGATGGTGACTAATGGCGGCAGGGGATTAGGCGCTTTTGGCTCAATGAAAAATGCGCCATCTTGCCCTTCCTGTACCCAGCCAGTGATGCCGTTATAAACAGTTTGCCACCATAGCGCGCCCTCATAGCAAAGCGGCCCCGCTAAAATTTCAAAATCTGCCCCGCCCGGAATTTGCGTAGCCACTGGTGCATCTTGCCTTGCATCTTGCCGTACATCGCCAATATAGCCGCGAATGACGCGCGCCGACACGCCAGCGACGAGGCGGGTACGCATGTAAGGGGGCTTGCCCGCTTCTGGCGGTGGACATAGTGTGTTGCTATATTGCTCTTCCAATGGCGGCGTTGGGGTCGGGGCGTTAGCATCCCGTTGAGAGCACAGAATGACGCCTGTGCGGTCTAGTGGTACGCGATAATCGTAGACAATGCCGTTATAAGTAAGTTCAAACACGTAGGCAGTGGTGAGCACTTGGGCATAGGTTTGCCCTTCTTTGGGGCAGCCTAAACTCGCATCGGGAAAAACCTCTTGCCGCCACATCCACCACGATAGGTCATTGACGGTAACCGTGCGGCCAACTTGCGCACTGAGCGCCGCTAGCGCGTCATTAATCGGCTCTGGCGCTCCCTGTGCTTGTGCCCCGCTCACTGTCATCAAGACCAGCATCAACAAAACGAACCATATTTGCTTGCGCATACCGCCCAAACCTTTCTGCGAAGTGAAAGCCTTATTTCCTAGCGCTGTATGATAGCAGGTAGTGTGCTTTTTAACCTGACGCTGGGCTGACTATAAAGCTTCGATTGTGCCCGTTTCCTGTACGTCTATGGGGACGCCATCCAACTCTTTTGGGAGGAGGTCTTCTGGGTCTAGTTCATCTTCGGGTAATTTTTTCTCGACCATGACCACCAGCGCGATTTCCTGCGTAAGTTCACCGCCGCGTTTGCGCAGCCCCACACCCACGCCGACCACGTGTTTTTTCCCCATGAGCATATCGGCATAACGGGCTTGCGCTTCGGTAGCGCGGGCTAATGCTTCTTCTCTATCCATCGTCTATTTCTCCGTTATAGGG
>WGEI01000312.1 GCA_015492875.1 Anaerolineae bacterium
CAACCACACGAAGCACAAACCCGTATTTACCGTGAAGAGCCGGAACGTCGACCGCCGCCTTTGTTGGAAGTTGGCGTGCTAGCTTGGATACGAACTAACCTGTTCAGTTCGTGGACAGATACAATTCTGACCATTCTGGGCATTTTGATCATCATCTCGACGATTATCTCATTCGTCACATGGGCGGTAAAAGACGCCAATTGGTTCTCGATTATGTTGAACCTACGGCAACTTTCCGTTGGGCGTTTGCCACTTGTGCCAGAAATTGATATTCGTATATTGCTGGTGGTTATCTTCATCGCGCTGACCGTTGGGGTATCATTGGCAGCGTTCGCGCGGAAAATTGGGGCTTCATTAGTCGCGGGCATCGTCGCGGTACTGGTTGCCCTGCTCATCATCCCCCCCGCCATCGAAGCGAGTATCCCCCTACCAGAAACATATCTCACCGCAGGGAATATCGATATTGTTTCCGGCTCACAGACGGAGCAGGCACAGGAACAGGTGGCGTTTATCGGGCGGGCTGGCGATGTTATCACATTCCGCTTGGCGAACGAACTGGCCGCTGATGATAGCGCCTTGAGTGGTATCAACGGCTTTACCGATGTAGCCACCAACGCCTTACGCAACGCGGCCACACGACGGCTAGAGACTTTAGACCGCATCGCGGAACTGGATGAACTGCTGCAAAATATCGAAGCAGGCGGGCGCATCCCCTATACCGACCGCCAAATTGCGGCGTTCGTTGAAGAGCGAGAAAAGCTGGAAGCGCCCCCTGTCGTCACGGATAACTACACGATTAATCAAGTGACGGTAGAGGTGAGCCTTATCAATGGTGCAACGGGCGAACTGGTTGGAGAGCCGCAACGCCTCGTCGCGGGTAGCGATGAAACTGTTAGCTTTAACCTCGAAGAAGATGGCTGGTACATTCTCGATAAGCGTATTGTCGAAGGCGAAGGTGTCGCAGTTCTAGGTACAGTCGGCGTTTATCCTATTTTCCAGCGCGATTCTCGCAAAATCGATGAGGCAGTAGAAGCCGCTGCAGAGAGCGGTTTGCGGCCACAGGAATGGGTGCGGGTGAATGACCAATTCGTTTTACAAGAAGTGGATGATCCCCTACCCCGTGACGATAGTGGGAATACAGTAGAATTCCTCGACATTGTCGATAACCAGTATCGTGGTGACCGCGATTTCCAGACCTACTTGCGCATCTACCTCGCGCCGTTCCTCAACGAAAATCAGGTGCTCTCCGATGTGCCAATTATCAATTCGTTGGGGCGGGTAAATATCTTCTTCCTGTTCATTTTCATCTTGGCCGCTGTCGGCTATATTGGGGCGAACATGCTAGATAGCCGTTTATCGCCATCCAACAAGCCCAAACTTATGTCACGCAAGGCAGCTACCTATATGCTGGTATTGACGCCGATACTGATGTTCATACTCGTGCGTGGCCTGCCCTTTGGCACGGTGCTACATTTGAGTTTGTTTGGATCTGGCTTTGCGCTGGCCTATGCCATCAACCACTTCTCTGGCATTGCGCTGAATACCTTTGGCCGTGATTATGACGGGCAGAAGCGGGCGCTATACAGTCTTGGCATGGCGATTATCGCTTTCGTGGTGATGCTACTCGCGCCGCTAGTCTTCGCTGGTGCGATGGGGCTAGAGTACAGCACAGGCACGCTGGACATCATCATGGCGGCTATCTTCGCCTTCATTGGCTTCTTCGCCGCCTTAAATGGCTTCAATCGCCCAGTGAGCGAAGCAGACCTTGCCCAAGCGCGGAAGCAATTCCGCAGCGCGTTTGTCATCACATTGGCGCTGTATTTGCTGCCGCCAATTCTGGTGGCTACGGGCATTCTTTACCAAGATGGTGTCATCCCCGATGGGCCATTACCGCTGACTGACGCCCGCCGTTGGAGCGGTTTGCTGCTCACCATGATGCTGACCATTTTCCCGATCATCGGGGCTTTTCCGCTGGGCATTTTGCTGGCGCTGGGGCGTCGTAGCAATTTGCCAGCGGTGAAATACTTCTGCACAGGTTATATTGAGCTAGTGCGCGGTGTGCCGCTGATTACGGTGCTCTTCATGGTGCAGTTGCTCATCCCTCTCATCACGCCAGCCCTGTCGGAATTTGAGGCGGCCTTCCGCGCGATGATTGCGATTATGCTTTTCAGTGCGGCGTATCTGGCGGAAAATGTGCGCGGTGGCCTGCAATCTATCCCACCCGGTCAGGAAGAAGCCGCGCGGGCATTGGGGCTTTCTGAAGCGCAAACAATCCGCTTTATCCTGTTGCCACAGGCCTTGCGTGCAGTTATCCCCGCGCTTGTTGGCCAGTTTATCTCATTGTTCAAAGATACATCGCTGGTGGCCATCGTCGGCTTGATTGACTTGACCGGTTTTGCAAACAACGTTTTGCCAGTACAAACGGCCTTCATCGGCTCGCGGCGAGAAGGTTTGCTGTTCATCAGCGTCATTTACTTCGTCTTCAGCTACGTCATGTCGTATGTCAGCCGCCGCATTGAAGAGAGCGGCGCCGGTGCGGCACGTCGTGTGTAATGTGAGTTGGTAGAGGAATGCAATTATGACAGACGTTAGCCCAGAAAAGCGCGTTTCGGCCATTAATCCCGATGATGAGCCGATAATCGTTTGCGAAAATGTTCATAAATGGTACGGGGAATTCCATGCGCTACGCGGCATTTCCATGACGGTGCAACCGCGTGAAGTGGTCGTGATTATTGGGCCTTCTGGCTCTGGTAAATCGACATTCATCCGCTGCATCAACCGCCTTGAAGAGCATCAAGAGGGGCGGATTGTGGTGGATGGGATTGAGCTGAGCCACGATGTGCGCAATATCGCGGAAATCCGCCGTGAAACTGGTATGGTGTTCCAGCAATTCAATCTGTTCCCGCACCTAACCGTGCTAGAAAATATCACGCTTGCGCCGCAAAAAGTGCGCCATATCCCGCGCGATGAAGCGGAAGAAACGGCGATGCGCCTTTTGAAGCGCGTGGGTATTCCAGAGCAAGCGCATAAATATCCGGGGCAGCTCTCTGGTGGCCAGCAGCAACGTGTGGCGATTGCGCGGGCGCTGGCGATGGAGCCGAAAATCATGTTGTTCGATGAGCCTACGTCGGCGCTAGACCCAGAGATGATTAAAGAAGTGCTGGATGTGATGAAAGAGCTGGCGCTGAGCGGTATGACGATGCTCGTCGTCACCCACGAAATGGGTTTTGCTCGTGAAGTGGCCGACCGCGTGATGTTCTTTGATCATGGGCGCTTAGTAGAGGAAGGGCCACCAGAGCACTTCTTCAGCCCGACAGCAGAGCACCACCCGCGTACGCAGGAATTTTTGGATCAAATTCTATAGATATAGCGATAACCTGCCATCGCAAGAGAGGCGACCGAAAAAGTCGCCTCTTTTTTGTGTGCTATTCCCCCATCGCGGCGCGGAACTCCTTTACCGCCTTTGGACCATTACGCTCTAAGCCACGATAGAAGGCTGCGCGGTCTTGCTGGCGATATTCCAGCCGCTCTACCCGAAACGGCGCGAGGCGGGCGCCAGCACGACGACGGGCGGGCGTCTCTTCAATAAAATAGCGTAACGCCTGCTCTACACTATAGGTATCTGTCCAATCCGATTTATAGATGGGGATGCCACGCTGGTTGAATATCCATGTCATGTTGGGCATACTGCCATAGGCGATATGGCAATCGCCTTCTAACGCATCGACGAGGATAGGGCGTGTGACGTTGTACACTTCGCGCAATGCCTGTGCATGGCGAAATTTTTGCGCCATAGAGGTGTGGTGGGGGTAGTGCTCACCCGGATGCGCTTCGTTGGTATAGAGAAAAATTGACCCGACGCCTTGCTCCGCAAAGCGCTCGGCGATGGCATTCATCTCTGCCGCCGCCAATCCGCAATATGGTCAGGTGAAACTGCCAAATTCGACGACGAGATAGCGATATTGAGACCAGTATTCGCTGAGGTGGGTCTGCGATTGGTCTTCCATCCGCCATAAGGGGAAATCTGGAGCGGGCACGCCTATGGACGGGCTTTCGTCGAAGCGCATCAGGGGTAGGTAATTCTCTGGTGTAAAGGCTTCATAATTGTAATTAGTTATTTGGGACACGATAGGCAACCTTTTCAACACGCTTATCAGTGCGTTTATTGTACCCCCAATCATCTAACGAAAAACTAAACGCACTGCAAAAAGCATTAGCTACGTAAGGTATAATGGGCGAGAAAAATCACAGTGTATGAGGGGATGCTATGCCGCGTTATGCCGTTGTCGCTGTCAATGTGCCTGTACACCAAGCATTTCATTATCATATTCCAGAAACATGGCCAACGCCCCCAATTGGCGCGCTGGTACGGGTATCCTTCGGCACTGCGGTGCAGCCCGGCATCATCGTTGAACATAGCGACGAAAGCCCTGTACCAGAAACAAAACCCCTGCTGGCGCTCTTAGACCCGCTACCGGTAGTTTCTGAAGTGCAAATTTCACTCGCGCGTTGGATGAGCGACACCTATTTGACGCCCTTAGGCCAATGTTTGTGGCTGATGTTGCCGCCAGGAATTGCGGGCTACCGCACAAAACGTGTAGCCCTCGTCAAGCAAGATGCCAACAGCGATGACCCGCTAGAGCACCGTATTATCGAGATGCTACGGCAGCGCGGGGAATTGCTCATAGGCCAGATTAAAGCGAGTAGCAAAGCCAGAGTGAAAGCCGTTGATATAGCGCTCAAACATTTAGCGCAGCAAGGCATTATAGCGATAAGCGCCGCCCTCAGCCCGCCAACGGTGCGGGCGCGCTATAGCCAAACGGCACGCTTAGCCATTCCCCCACAGGCCATTCAAGGCGTAGCGCGGCATTTGGGGAGAGATTCGCGGCGGGCACGGTTGTTAGAGGTCGTCGCGGCGGGGGGAGATGAGGGCTTGCCCGTGCAAAAAGCGTTAAAACTGGCGGAAGTGCAACAACAGGTTTTAACCACACTGGCTGATAGTGGCGCGGTGGAAATAGATGGAGATTGGATGCGGTTAGCGCTTCCGCCTGAAGCGGTAGACGAAGTCCTGATTGACTTGCGACAAGGATACAAGCAATTGCGCGTGCTAGAACTATTGGCAGAGCACGGCACGATGAGCATTAACGCCCTGCGTGAGCAAAGTGGCATCAAAAGCACAGATGTGAAGCGATTGGCCGAAGATGGTTTGATTGAAGTATACGAAAGCCCTATTTTTCATGACGTGCTCGCCAATCGAGATTTTATCCCCAAAATGCCACCAATGCTCACCCCTGCGCAGGAAGCGGCGTGGCAGCCTATAGAAGTGCAAATTAAGGCGTGGCAGTGGGGAAAAGCAAAAGGCCATACCTTTCTCCTACATGGCGTCACAGGGAGCGGCAAAACAGAGATTTACTTGAAGGCGATTGAGCAGACGTTGGCGCAGGGGCGCGATGCCCTGTTCCTTGTGCCAGAAATTGCCTTGACGCCGCAGACCATACGGCGCGTTGCCGAGCGCTTTCCGGGGCAAGTGGCGGTCATTCATGGCAGCCTGAAACCGCGCGAGCGTTATGATACTTGGCAGCGGATACGGCGCGGGCTGGTGAAAATTGTTGTGGGTGCGCGCTCGGCCATCTTCGCCCCGCTGCCCGATATTGGCCTCATCATCCTTGATGAGGAACATGACCATAGTTACAAACAAACGCCGCCTATCTCCCCGCCCTATTACCACA
Organism: Anaerolineae bacterium; assembly: GCA_015492875.1. Lineage (GTDB taxonomy): Bacteria > Chloroflexota > Anaerolineae > Aggregatilineales > Phototrophicaceae > S146-30. Next base: position 5,730 of record WGEI01000312.1, read on the forward strand.
CGCGGGAAATTGCCGAATATCTAGCGACGCTACAACAAGCCGTTGTGCTATTAGGGAGCGCCACGCCCGACGTAGAGACGTTTTACCGGGCGCAGCGGGGGGCTATCACCTATTTACATTTGCCAGAGCGTATTATGGGACATCGGGGACATATCGCAGCGCTTGAGCAAGAAACTGGTATGGCAGCGCGTTACCAGCCTGCAGAGGCCGAAGAAGCTCTATCAATTGACCTGCCGCCGGTGGAAATCGTCGACATGCGCGAAGAGCTGAAAAGTGGCAACCGTAGTATGTTCAGCCGCGCCATGCAAGCCGCGATAGATGAAGTATTGCAAGCGGGGCAACAGGCGATTTTATACCTCAACCGCCGTGGGCAGGCGTCTTATGTCTTTTGCCGAGATTGCGGCTATGTGGCGCGTTGCCCGCGATGCGACACCCCGTTGACGTTCCACCGTGTCGAGATGGATTTGCAGTGTCATCATTGTGATTATCGCGGCGCACAGCCATCATCCTGCCCTGAATGCGGCTCAGTACGGATTAAATACTTCGGCGCGGGCACGCAACAGGTTGAGATGGAAGTCAAAAAATACTGGCCGCAAGCGCGGGTATTGCGTTGGGATGCCGATACGGCCAGCAATATGGA
>WGEI01000313.1 GCA_015492875.1 Anaerolineae bacterium
ATTGATATTAGGTGCGCTATGTATCGGGTTGGCTGTGGCGCTTTGGTTGCGTTATATGCTTTGCCAACCCATAGAAAAAGTGCACTGCAAACCCATTTTTCAGCGAGCGCTTATCTTCAGCACCCAAATGCTGATTGTCATTGCCAGCCTATTCGTCTTTCGCTATCTCTACTTCGGCAAGCTCTTCCCGCAACCTGTCTATGCTAAGGTGAGCAGTGAAAATCTTCTAGAGCGCATTACACGCGGTTTTAACTACATCAGTTATAACATGCTCTCAGGTAACGAAACACTGTTAATCTTTCACTTCTTCACCATTGTTGGATGGAACGCGGCCATATTGCATCTCATCAAACAGCGATTAAAAACTATCCCCCTAATCCTTATCATGGGAATAGTCATACTTTATGAGGGTTATATTGTTCTGGTGGGCGGTGATTGGATGGAAAACGGGCGTTTCATCGCACATATTCAGCCGCTTGCCTTACTATTCACAGGCACTATTTTACTGCGCTTCAAGCGCCCGATCATTTATTGGCTGGGGACAGGGTTTCTTGCGGGGTTAATCATCTTCATCAATATTCATGTCATAGGAGTTCAGCGCTCTACTGGAACAACCATCACTGGGGCTTTAGCTTATTATCAAAACTGGGCACAACCTTATGCCGCTAACTTCAGCTGGTCAGAACGAACCAACCGCATCAATGCCAGAGATATTCTAACATCCTACCACATTAACCAACTTATTGAACAACTTGTTGAAAATGGAATGGATGAAATCCATATTCTCAGCGGACAACAGGGACTTACCTCGTATTATATAGCTTACAACTATAGTGATGATGTGAAATTAACCATATATGATCGTTATGGTCTTGTTGATGATACATTGTTCACATGCCCACAACTTATAGACAGGCCGCGATCAAATGCTGCTATTGATTATAGTAGCATTTTTCAAAACTTAAAAACCTGTGGGATAGTAGCTCCGGACATTATTTTTGACCTTATAAGACCTCATCAATTTTCAAGTTTATCGGGCTACCAACTTTACTACCAACAAACAGGTCCTCAATTTTCCAATCTCCCAAGCCTTTTACCTTTGTCAATGAATCTAGCTGGACTTAAATTAGACCAAAGCATCTATGTTCGGGAAGGGCTGTTGCCAGCCGATTTTGAACCGATTTATTTGACTGCTGAAGACCTGTGGCAAACGCCGTAAAGCATTAAGATAACTGCCCAAACCCCTCAACCCAGCGGGCGGGGTTTTGTGGTATACTAACCCCATGTGAAGTCAAGACAGGTAGTTGCGAAGCTGTAAGCTATTAACTTTCGCTATATAAGAATTATGGCAAAGTCATTTGGGTGTGATGTACCTATTACCCAATCGCCATATTGGGGATAGTCTCTCCGCTAGCTTTGGCCAGCGCTACTAAAGTTTTGGATGGATAGCATCATACAGATGTATGTGAAAACAGCACTTTTCTTACTTGAGCATCATCGGAGGTGGAACCGTGAGTCGTTGGCCCAATAAATATGTAATTGGCCTCACGGGTAACATTGCCGTCGGCAAAAGCGTTGTACGTCAAATGCTGCAACATCTGGGCGCTTATACGATTGATGCCGATGGCCTAACCCATCAAGCCATGTCACCCGGTGCGCCGGCATACAAACCCATTGTGCAAACTTTTGGTCAGTTTATCCTCAATCCCGATAAAACGATTAATCGTCAATTGTTGGGGCAAATTGTTTTTAGCAATCCGCAAGCTCTATCCAAGTTAGAAGCCATTACCCACCCAATTATACGGGCGGCGATTAATACGCTTGTGAGCCGTGCTAAACAGCGGGTTATCGTCATCGAAGCGATTAAACTGCTAGATGGTGAATTAGCGGATGCCTGTGATGTGGTTTGGGTGGTTGATGCCAGCGCCGAAACGCAGCTGAAGCGCTTGACCGAAAAGCGTAAAATGACCGAAGCTGACGCACGTCAACGGATGCTAGCACAGTCTGCACAAGCAGATAAATTGAAGCGGGCTGATATTGTTATCCATAACGATGGCAACATTGAGGACACTTGGAAACAGGTACAAATTGCGTGGAACGAAGTGAAGAAAGCCGTGATGGAGCGGATGAAAGCCGCGCAAGCACCCGCAACACCGAAAAGCGAGCCGAAAGCACAAGCGCCCGCTGCGCCGCCGAAACCCGCCACGCAACCGAAGCCAACACCAGCAGCTGAAGCGGCCAAAGAAGACGCCACTGCTGCAGTAGATACAGGCGATATTGTGGTGAAGCGTGGTATGCCGAGCAACGCAGAAGAAATTGCCCAGTTCATCAGCCGCTTTACCGGCAAAGAAGTATCGCGCATGGATGTTATGATGGCATTCGGGCAGAAGAGCTACCTGCTCGCCAAAGATGGCTCAGATAAGAATGTGGGCTTAATGGGCTTCCAAGTCGAAAACCTCATCACCCGTGTTGATGAGTTCTATATGGAAACTGATGCGCCTACAATGCAGGTCGTCGCCGCATTGGTGAAAGAAATCGAAGAGGCCTCCAAAGAGCTGCAAAGTGAAGTTGGGTTCATCTTCTTGCCTGCTAACGCCCCAGCCGAGACAGTGCAGGCATTCGTCAGCCATGGTTATAAAGTGACTACAGTTGATGAGATAACAATACCAGCATGGCGCGAAGCAGTACAGGAAATTATTAACGATAACTTGCAAGTGCTCCAGAAGCAGTTACGCAAAGACCGCATTTTGAAGCCCATTTAAGCTGAATAAGCAGTACCTTGACGGGGCGGGCAATGGCCTGCCCTTTTTGACTATCAGGTTGGTTGGTATACTTCACCCGCTGTTGGCCATGATAAGAATGGTATGAGGTGACCTTTGATGAGCCGCTTACAAGATTTAGGATTGGTAAAATGGGCTGCCACCCACCCGCGTTTGGCGGCATGGGCAGTGCTTTCGCTAGGTATGCTGGTGCTCTTGATTATTGAAGCGCGTGATGTTGGCCTGTTGCCAACGCAATGGGCTGCGCTGGTAATTGCTACAGTTTTAGTAGCAGGCGCTTGCATCTGGATTATCAGCTGGGAAGATGAGGGCGATGTCGCCAACGGCGAAGCGGTTGCCGCTGAACAGATTGAGAAAAAAGACGAAGCTGCCTAATTCAAGCAGAATGCGCACAAGAGAAATATAAGGGGGCCGAAGCCCCTTTTTCATTGCTGAGGCTGCACGTGTTGCCAGCGCCATTCTGGCGGGTTATTTTGCTGCCGCCACCACCAGCCAACGGGGTAGCCTATCATCTTGGCAATATCTCCCACCAAACGAATCAACGGGATGAGTAGGATAGCCTTCGCCCAGACCAGTGGAGTGGGCTTGACATGGGAGTTGGCCATAACGCGCGGCAGGCGGCGATATGGCTGGTGAAGATAGACCGCGCCACCAATGAGAAATAATCCCCACAATAGCGGGTGTATCCACAAACCTAGTGAGAAAATCAACGGGGCTGCTAGCAGGTAGGTTGCATAACGAATGATATGGCGCTTACGCCATAGATTGGCTTTGCCATCGCCACGGGCATAGCGATAGTATTGTTTGAA
>WGEI01000314.1 GCA_015492875.1 Anaerolineae bacterium
CGAATGTCCTGCGCTTTATCCAGCGGCGGCAGCGGGAAATAGGCATCTTTAATGCGATTGACATATACGTGTGAAGGGTCTGGCGAGCCGCTATTCCAGAACGCTTCTGCCGAGTCGATTTCGTAGAACGTTGAATGTGAATCGGTATCAAAGCGAACATTGCTGAACAGGAAAAACTCCGGTTCTGGCCCTAAATAGGCGGTGTCTGCGATGCCGGTCGATTTTAGATAGGCCTCAGCACGCTTGGCAAAACCGCGCGGGTCATTGGCATACGGCTCGCGGGTGATAGGGTCATAGACATCGCACAAAATCGCCACTGTTGGATATTTGAAGAACGGGTCTACATAGGCGGTGCTGATGTCTGCCAGTAAAATCATGTCGGATTCATTGATAGTCTGGAAACCGCGAATGCTAGAGCCATCAAAGCCGAAGCCTTCTTCAAAATCTTCTGGGCTAACCGCGCTTAAGGGCATGCTGAAGTGCTGGGCGATGCCGCGAATATCGACGAAGCGAAGGTCAATTTCGACAATATCATTTTCGGCACACCAGCCAAGCAAGGCCTTCGGGGATTCTAGGGCTGATGCGGGGGGCACGTATGTCGTCATCGCGTCTTCTCCATATTTGTTGACAATGACTAATTTTCGCTCATGATAGGCATTATAGATGGAGTTTGCCGCCCTATCCCGATGAAAAGTAGACAAAAACGGGCAAATTTTATCAGTAGAAATCACCAATACAGCGACAAGATGCACAGTTTGCCTTGTGAGAAAATGACAAAAGGCCGTGCTTGAGGTGTCGCATGGCCTTTGTCAATCATCACTAATTGCGGTTGAGGAATGGCTGATTATGACGCTTTCACCCCGACGAACAGCGCCGCGTGCAAGGTGAAGTTATACTGCTCATCAATTTGCAGCCACTCATGCACCGCTTGCGAGGCCTCGTCTAGCAAGGTTTTAATCATCGCTTGGTGGAAATGGGGCGTCCCGATGCGCTCTACCCATGATTGGAACGCTAAGCGCTTTTCCCAGCGATGGCGCACCTCTACCGTGAAGCCTGCCGCCTCGAACATCGCCCGCCATTGGGCGACGCTATGGGCGCGCACATGCGAGGTATCACGCAGATATTCCATCATCTGCCAAAAAGTATCGGTGGCGGGGTCATCGTCCGGCGCCACGTTGTCCACCAATACTGCCCGCCCCCCAGCTTTGAGCACGCGGGCGAATTCATCTAATGCGGCTTTAGGGCGAGGCCAATGATGGCCGCTTAAACGGCTCAACACCACATCGAACGTTTCATCTGCAAAGGGCAATTGCTCTACGTCGGCCTCTTGTGTTGTGATATTTTCTAGGCTGCGTTCTTGCGCCAGTTTACGCACTTGCGCCAGCATCGCCGCCGAAAGGTCACAAGCCACCACCCGCGCACAATGGGGCGCAACCGCCAACGCCGCATGTCCAGCGCCACACCCTGCGTCCAGCACGTGCTCATCCCCTTGTAGCGCCGCCGCTTGCGGTAGGAGGGGTAAATCTTCGCCCTTCGCATGAACGGCGCTGGTGCGATAAAGCGCTGCACTGCGGCTGAAATGCGCCTCGACCTTGTTTTTAATATCTTCACTCATGGCTACGCCTTTCTTTGTAAATAGCCTCTCCAACGGGTAAGCTCACCTAGCCAAATTTGCGCAGTTCCCCTCCAGTGTGACGTTGAGGCTATAGAGACCTTAGTTAACAACTGCCATATAGATATAGTGGTCGATGGCGAACTCCCCGCGTCTTCAACCGCAAGCGCCTCCCATCCATCGGGATAAACAAGCAGAAAGTCGCCGTCGTAGACCTCCTATGGTGGGGCGGGGATATGTACTTGCCCCTGCGCGTGCCTTTTTATCACAATAAGGAGCAACGCCAGCATCAAGGCGATATATTGGCAGCGGACGTTCATCAGCGTTTACTCCCTATTCGCTAGTGCCTTTTGCCAGCTATAGACCATATCGTAAATCTCATAAGTGGCACTCACAGTGCCATCAGGCTTCATCACTAGCCAGTTGGTATACCCCCATTCTAGCGGGTTGCCGTTGAGGGCGAAGGCGATAACCGCCATAACCCGCTCATCGGAGAGCAATGGCGTCCAGCCCGCTTCTGGCAAATCGGGATAGCGCCCACCATTACCCCAGAGTGCTAGGTCAAAATAACGGGCAACGGTCAGGCCATCGGGTAAATTATCGCCAGCATCAAGGCTTTCGTCTATGACACTTTCTTCATGCCGCCAGCCCGTCTCTGTAATCATCACAGGCAAGCCTTCAATGCCATATTGCGCGAGTTTCCACAGTTCCCATGTATAGCCGTTGATACCGCGATTGTAGATATTGGGCGGGGGGGCTTCGGTGGTGATGGCCGCCGCATCGTTCAATCGATTGACGCCATAGCGCTGTTCCCATGGCGGCGCGGTGAATTGTGACGGGTAGCTATGGCTATTCCAAACATCTACCCGTAGGAAAACATCGGGCAAAGATTCCACCATAGCATCCATAAAGCTCTCGGCGTCTATATAGTAAAAACCGTTATCGTGGGGCGAGTTGCCCGTGTGTGGGGCATAGGGGTCTAGCGCCGCGTTGAGCACCTGTATAGCGGGGTCTGCGGCACGTAGGGCGTCGGCAACATCGGCGAAAAAGCGCGCATATGCCGTCGGGTCGGGCTTGCCGCCCCATTCTTCGCCGTGATTGGGTTCGTTACCAATGATGACATAGCGGGTTTCCGTTGGCCATGCTAACGTCGTTAGGAACGCCGCATAGTCCGCCGCGATGGTCTCATAACCGCCATCTTCATCGGCAGGGGGCGCTTCCCAATAGCCGCCGTCACGATTGTAAACCGTCGCCAACCGTATAATCGGCGTGATGTTATATTGCGCGGCTAAATCGAAAAACCGTTGCCACTTCTCTGGCTGCAAGTCATCGCTGCGCACCAGTTGCACCGCATAACCATTGGGCACAACCAAGCCCGCATAGCCCATATGCCCCGCCCAGCGCTCTACTGGCCACTGCTTGCGCCCATCGTCCAGCATGAGATGGACGCCCAGTTTGGCCAATTGCTGGGGTGTAATATCGGGCATCACCAATGACGGCGCTGACGGAAGTAAGCTATTAATAACCAATAACGCCATAGCGATAATGACCAATAGCACACCCGTGCGCCGCAAACGGCGGTACTGCCCAACCAGCGCGTGTCCAGTGCTGTGCTGCTGTTCGCTCACCTGTTGTTATGCTCCAAATCATTCACTCAACTTGCGCTAAGGGTATCAACAAATGGGGGCATCGGGTAGATAGTTTCTCGTTACCTGCAAACAACTGTCTAGCCAACAAAATGTTTCACTACAAATGGCCATTCTCGGGTATACTTGAAGCAATGCCATAGACCCTTAACTTGTCCGAACAGGTGTTGGCCTTTACAATACATTTAGTTAGCAACCCCGACGGTAACAGGACTTTCAATGAGTAACCAACCAGATGTCACTGTAAGGCTCGATGATCGCATACGTCTCATGGCTGCCGCGCTGGCCGCCACCGATTATCCAGAGCAGGCGCAAGAGCGTAAACGGCATGGAACACATGCCCACGCCCGCGCCACAACCAAGCGCCTTAAAGATTATAAGCAGCATCCCGCGATTGTCGGTTTACAGAGCCTTCTCGACCAAAATGCCCCTGTCGAAGCGATGTATACCCTGATTATGCATTGCTCTTGGCCAGATATGAAAATCAAAGCGCTGCCGCGTTGGGCGCCACCCGGCTGGAATCAGCATCTGCGCGATTTTTATGAAGACGCCAATCTTGCGCAATGGTGGCAAGATGAACAGTTGGTATGGAAACGGGCATTAACCGAGTGCCAGCAGGTTTTTGAGACAGTGCACTTCACCCAGTTCTTGCGCCCCTTTGTTGGCGATATTAAAGAGCGCTTCGTCTTTTCGCCCAATCTCGCCTATCCTACCGACCATGAAATCGGCATCCGCGTTGGGCAAGAGCTATTCGCCATCACGCCGCCGCCGCTGGCATGGGGCGATAGCCCGCCATGGCCATATAACGAAGAGACCATGCTCACCCACAGCTATCGTGCTGCCCTCACCCAATACGGGCGTTTGCTATTAATCGCCTACCTCAAGGCGAACGCGGCCAAAGTGGCCGAAGCCAGCCAGAAAGAGCTGCCCGTTAGCGACCAGTTCAAAGCCGCACATCCCAGTTGGGAAGACCAGTTTGTCACGCTGTTCGTTGCGGCAGCGGTGGCGCTATATCTCGAAGAATATGTGAGCGAGGCCGAAGCCAAAGCCTATATGCTACTAGAGCGCAAAGCGCGCGGTATGACCATCCTGCCGGGGACAGTCAGCGTTTTACAGCGCTATTTGCAGGAATATGGCAAAAAGTACCAGTCTTTCGTGGACTTTCTGCCGGTATTCCCCAAGCAGTTGCGCGTGGCCAAACGCATTGTCATGCTCTAATCTTTTTGCGCCTTACTTTGCTCCAACGCCAGTAATTGCGCCTTACGCCGCGTGCCCCAACGGTAACCGCCCATTTTCCCATCTTTGCGCACCACACGGTGGCAAGGGATGACTAGCGCGACGGGATTACTAGCAATAGCCCGCGCCACTGCCCGCGCCGCCTGCGGTTGGCCAATCGCATTGGCAATGTCGCTATAGGTGCGCGTTTCGCCATAGGGGATATTGCGCAACGCCTCCCATACCTGTGCCTGAAAAGCCGTCGCTCGTACATCGAGCGGCATCTCACTCTGGCCTTGCTCTCCCGCGATATAGTGCTGAATATGCGCCACCCATTGCGCCAGCGCTTCATCGTCGCGCCCAATCATCGCCCGAGAAAATTCCGCCTGTAGCTCTGCCTCTAGCACATCTTCACTATCCCCAAGCCGCACCGCACAAATGCCGCGCTCTGTCGCCGCCAGCAGCATATATG
>WGEI01000315.1 GCA_015492875.1 Anaerolineae bacterium
GCATATGGCAAAACATTTTTGGAAGCACATTTGAAGCCATTCGCTTTGGTATGTTTTTCATTGCGATACTCATTTCTGCACTTACATGGTTTGGGATAAAAATTGAGTTTGGAAAAAAAACAGCTTGGCAAATTATTATCTTAGGCGGATTCGCCTTTATCCAGCTTAATTTTATTCGGCGTGATGTTTGGGCAGCATTGTGGTTATCGTTAGTCATCCTTTGCTATATATGGGCGTATCGCCACTCTAAAGCATGGCCTCATTTTGTGGTAGGGCTATTGGCGGGGCTAAGCCTTGATGGTCACCCTAATATGTATCGCTTTGGAATGGCTCTAGGATTAATTTACTTTATTGATTATATCCTACGTATTCAAGAAGCAAAGAAATGGATATGGTATAAGCCATTTTATTACTTGGCGGCTGGAGGAATCCTAGCAGTAGCGATTTACATCACCTTTTTCCTCAATGTAGCACCAACATTTAGCAAAGGACTATCTTCTCCAATCACGTGGGGGATAGAAAAAGTCATACCGCTATTAGGAGCACATATCACAAATGCTATGCATTATAGCCCAATATTAAGTGGATTAGCTGTTGTAGGGATGTTTCTCACTTGGCGTATCAAAGAGTACAAGACGCTTGGGCGCACACTCACATTACTGCTTATTATGGGGGCAATAATTTTAGGTTTGCTATATGATCGTTACAGAATCCATTATCAAGAACATCTTATAGTTCCGCTTATGTATTTAGGTGCATTAGCACTATGGAAACTACATAAAATATCACCAAGAAGTGCTGATTGGATATTTGTATTGCTCTTTGTGGCGAGTAGTGCGTACTTACTAGGCGATATACGCAATATCGAATCCCAAAACTACAAAGATGCGTTAACAGTAGCCAGAGAAGCAAAAACAATTGTACCCGAAGATGAAATGATTATAGGCGTAGACCCTATGTGGTTTGAATTCAGCACTAACCCCAATTTCAGGGAGTTCAATGTAGCTATTCAGTATCAGAACGATACAGGATTGCCCTTAGAAGAAATATGGGCAATGCTATCTCCAGATAATATCATCGTTGACTATGGGTATCCACTCCCGCCACCTCCCGAAATGTTGGCATACATTGAAGAACAGGAAATGATTCTTGTTCGATGCTGGAATTCCAATCTTGGCAAATTTGAGTTATGGATGCGCACTCCACCAGAAGATGTTGAAATAGAGCCAGAATGTAAAAATATAGACTAATACTCTAAGCACCGTCTTGAGGCGGTGTTTTTGATTGGGCGGCAGAACAGAGGCAGCAGCTTCAGCAATTAACTAGAGTAGTTCACCTTACTCAGATTTAACGGCTTGCATGGATAATACATCTGAAGCATGTGTGTTACATATCCCAATCAAGGTGCGAAAGGCGTGTTCGTCATACGCAATTCAACCAAATTTAAGTTAAAGTTGCATGGAAGCAACAAGAGCAGCCCCCACGATGCCCGCATTATTGCCAAGTGTGGCGGGGGTAATGGCGGCTTGTGTAGAGAGACGGCCCGAAAATTTATCCCATTTTTTGACCACACCACCGCCAAGAATGAATAAATTGGGAGAGAAGAGAAATTCTAGATATTGGAGATAAGCGTTAAAGCGCTTTGTCCACTTCTTCCAGCTCAGGTCTTCTTTCTTGCGAACGCGGTCGGAGGCGAAATTTTCCGCTTCTATGCCCCCCATTTGCAGATGACCAAGTTCACTATTGGGTAGCAAATGCCCATCAACAATAATCGCACTGCCGATACCTGTGCCAATAGTGAGCATGAATATCACACCAGTGCGGCCTTTCCCCGCGCCAAATTGCATCTCCGCCATGCCAGCAGCATCAGCATCATTGACCACCCAAACTGGCGCATCTAAATGGTGTTGGAAAAGGGCGGCGGCATCTGTGCCAATCCACGATTTATCAACATTAGCGGCGCTATGAGCGACTCCCTGCTTCATAATGGCGGGGAATGTGCATCCAACAAGGCCATCCCACGAAAAATGACGCGCTATCTGCGCAACGACACCTGCCACTGCGTCGGGGGTAGCTGGTTGGGGCGTTGGGATGCGGTGGCGTTCTGTCACCATTTCGCCTTTATCGACATTGACCAACGCACCTTTGATGCCTGAACCACCTATATCAATGCCCAGAATTTCCACCAATTCACTCCATTCTATTATTGTGTCCAGCGGCGGACAAATTCCGCCAGCAACCGTGCGCCATACCCGCTGGCAAAGGGACCAGGGTCATACGGATTATCTTTATCATGTTGCATTTTACCGGCCATATCGATATGCGCCCAAGCGGGATAGTCAACAAAATTGCGCAAAAAAGCCGCCGATGCCCCAACCCCAGCGAAACGATTACCCGGTGAATTCAGCATGTCGGCGTTTGGGGTTTCAATGGTTTTGCTATATTCGGGGAACAGGGGCAATTGCCAAAGGCGTTCACCAGTTGCCTCTCCAGAAGCGAGAAGTTTGTCGCGCAGGGTATCATCAATGGAGAAAAGACCAGCGGCAGCAGTGCCAAGTGCGACAATGCAAGAGCCTGTCAGTGTGGCAATATCGACGACAGCAGCGGGCTTATAGCGCGCCGCATAAACTAGCGCATCGGCCAACAAAAGGCGGCCTTCGGCATCTGTGCTGACGATTTCAATCGTTTTGCCGTTTGAAGCAGTGATAACTTCTGACGGGCGGTAGGCATTGCCGCTAATCATGTTATCGGCAGCGGGGGCAAGCCCGACAACGTGCAGTGGAATATCAAGGCGGGCGACAATGCGCATTGCGCCAATAACGGCGGCAGCACCGCCCATATCGGCGCGCATAGAGCGCATACCTTCGCCTGTTTTAATGTTATAGCCCCCTGTGTCAAACGTTACGCCTTTACCAACCAATACCACAGTGGGCAATTCGGAGGCGCGGGCGGCATTATGCTCCAAAATGATGAAACGTGGCGGGGTATCACTGCCTTGTGCAACCGCTAAGAGTGCGCCCATTTTCAAGGCTTCCATTTGATGCTTTTCAAGAACAGTGACTTTCAAACCTACTTCATCAGCCATTTCTGTAGCCGCTTGGGCGAGATATGGTGGTGTGCAAACATTGGGCGGCAAGTTCACTAAATCGCGAGTGAGCGCTGCCCCTTCTACCATAGTGCGGCCTATGTGTATGCCTTGTTCAGCAGCAGCTATATCGACATCATCATAAACACAAAGGGTAATGGATTGCGGGTTATCGTTATCTTCTTCAGCGGCTTTAGATTTGTAGCCATGATATCGATATAATCCCAAAAGACCGCCTTCAACAATGGCTTGGGCGGCATCGGCTATAGAGAGGCCGCCCCGCCCTGTGCCGGCAATGGTGATCGCGACTGAAGTCGCTTTGAGGGTACGGGCACGTTGGAGGCCGAGTGCAGCGGCGCGGCGTAGGGCTTCGGCACTAAATTCGGACACACTACCCAGCCCAACGATAATGACACGGCGGGCAGCAATAGCGCCTCGTGGGTAGAAGGTGAGCACCCGCCCCGCTTCACCAGATAAATCACCAGCTTCAATTAATTCGGTGAGTGCACCATTGAGGGCTTCATCTAGTGCCTTAGCAGCGCTATGCAGTTGATTATCAGCGAAGAGAAAGGCGATAACGGCATCAGTATCTTGCTCGTGTAACGGGGCAGCAATGGTTTTTATGTCCATGTTAAACTCCAGTTGTATGAACTTTATATCGCCACTGTTTATAACACATCAGCCAGCAGTGCATTGTGGGCAATAGCAGTCCAATTATGCCAACGCCTGCCGTATGGCGGCGGCCAATTGACGGGCACGGGATGGCGCATCGCCGATGTGACGCTCGGCGTTCAGCAATTGCGGCACTTGCTCCGCTGGCACTAGCGAAGTAATGCGTTCATCTTCAGCTAGCAAATTAGCGAGTGGGTTCGGCTGGCCGTTTTGAATGACAGCCCACGCTTTTAAGCTTTGCTCACGGATGATTTCATGTAACTGCTGACGGTCGCCACCATTGCGCACAGCTTCCATGAGCAAGCGCTCGGTGGCGGCAAATACGCCATAAATATCGAGGTTGCGCCGTATTGCCGCATGGTTGAGGCGCAAACCAGAGAGCACGCGAGAGGCTCGGCGAAGCAACTCATCTGTCGCAAGGAAAGCTTCTGGCAAAACGACACGGCGGTTACCCGAATCATCTAAGGTGCGTTCGAGCAGGCTATGAGCAGCATTATCCCAAGCGACGCGGGGCAATGAGGCGAGGAAACGGGCGAGGCTATCGATATTTTCGGCGTTGATGGGGTTACGCTTGAAGGGCATGGCGGAAGAGCCGACTTGCTTTGCGCTGAATGGCTCCGCCCATTCCCCTAGTGGGGGTGATTGTAGTAAGCGCAGGTCGAAGGCGAAACGGTAAAGGGTTTGTGCCATCGTCGCCAGCGCATTGAGTATCAACAAATCCTGACGGCGCGGATAGGTTTGGTGAGCAATGGGGAATGCCTCGATACCTAATGCTTGCATCACCAGCGCTTCCATCTGTGCGGGCGTCATATCTGTGTTGTGGAGTAACTCTTCATAGGAGGCTGCCGTACCAACAGCCCCTTTGAAACCTTTACCGCGAATTTGCGCACGTAATTGGCGCAGGGATTCATAATCCGCCAACAGGTCTTGGGCATAGTTGGCGAAGCGATAGCCAATTGTGGTGGGTTCGGCGGGCTGTAGATGAGTGAAAGCCATGCAGACAGTTTCGGCTTGTTCCTCTATTTGGCGGGCGACAAGCTCTAGCAAGCGTTTGAGGCGCTCAATAACTAAATCTAAGGCATCGCGGAGTAAAAGGGCATCGGCATTATCTTCAACGTCCATGCTGGTTGCGCCAAGATGGATGATGCCGCCACCAACGGGGCACTGTTCAGCGTAAGTGCGGATTTCCGCCATGAGGTCGTGGTGTATTTCGGCTTCAATTTCATGGGCGCGGGCGATGTCAATATCGTCCTGATGGGCGCGCAAATCGGCTAGTTGCTCGGCAGAGACGAGGCCAGCTTGATGTTGGGCAGCTGCAAGTGCAACCCAAATACGACGCCATAAACGACGCTTGTGCACTTGAGACCAGATGAGACGCATTTCGGGAGAGCCATAGCGCCAAGTAAAAGGGCTGAGGTAGGTGTTATGGTCGAATTGTTCGCTCATGGTGTTTATGTGTTTGTATAGTGGATAAGGACAGCCGTTGTGGGGATTAACCACATTACTAAAACCAACCCGCCCCATTATGGATAATGAGGCGGGGATTTGTCTACAGGGGATTTTGCCAAGTTCATTCTTGTTCCGTGTCAGTTGTGGTTTCAGGTTCAGGTGCTGATGCGGGTGTTGTGCTATCAAGCCCAGCGAATTCGCCAAAATAGCGGAACTCGCCATCTTCTAGGCGAAGGAGCACAACCTGCTTGCCGACAACGTCGCCATTCTCATCGAAACGATAAGCGCCTGTAACACCATCTGGCCAGAAGAAAGTTTCGTGCATATATGTTGCGAGCTGGTCGGGGTCGGTAGTGCCGACTTGTTCGATAGCGTTAGCGAGGATGTAAACAGCGTCATAGCCTAAAGCAGCCCAAGTATCGGGCACGCCGCCCCATGATGATTGGTAATCGGGCACTAAATCTCCCCAACGAGCATTGAAACGTTGGATAAATTCTTGTAATTGGGGACGGGGGTTATCCTGATGATAGTGAGTGGCGACAACCGTCCCTTCGGCAAACTCGCCAGCGATGGCAGCAATATCTGGTGAATCAATAC
>WGEI01000316.1 GCA_015492875.1 Anaerolineae bacterium
ATGGTATGCTACGGCTAGAGGTTGAAGACGATGGCTATGGCATTCCTGAAAAGGCACAGGAGAAACTATTTACCGAGTTCTACCGTGTCAAAACCGCAGCGACACGTCACATTTCTGGCACGGGTTTAGGGCTGAGTTTAGTGAAATCGGTCGTTGAGGCCTATGGCGGTCGCGTTTGGGTAAAGAGCGCCGAAGGTGTAGGGAGTACATTTTTTGTTGAATTACCTGCCGTGGGGGAAGAAGATGAGCTATAAACAACGTGTTTGGATAGCTGTAATTACTTTCGGCTGTATTTTCAGTTTGATGGCCGCACAGGGAACAATAGCTGAGGGTGGCGAATATGCCGCGGCGGTGACCGTTATTCATGATGAAGTCGCTATACAGCGCGCCAACACCGACGAATGGCTGCCGCTGCAAGCTGGGGCAAAAGCGCCGCTGGGCGTGGGCGATGCCTTGCACACCAATAGCAGTAGCCGCGCTTTTGTGCACTTTGGCGACGCGGCAACGTTTTATCTGCTGCCGAATACGACGTTAGAGCTACTCGCCTATGGCGATACGCCCGACGGCGGCATTCAACTCGGCCTCTATGTGCGCGGCGTGGCGATACAACGCACTTTCAATAAAGACCGCTTTGATGATTATCGCCTCATCACAGACTTGATGACCATCACCGAAGCGGCGGATTGGTTCGGCATTTGGGCGTATGGCGAGGGCGCCGATGTGCTCACTGTGGCTGAGGGGCTGGCCATCGTCCGCTCGGGGCGCACAGTCTACAATGTACCCGCTGGCAATGCCTTCTTGATTGACGAAACGCTAGAAGCACTCATCGCGCCTTTAGACCCGCCCTATAGCGGGCCGCGCTTTCAGGGCAAGATATTCGGCTGTGCGGGCGTGGTGGATTTGGTGGGGTATAACAATATCAACGTGCGCGTTGGGCCCGGCTTGGATTATACCGTCATCGGTTACATCGCGGATGGTGCACGGGTGAAGCTCATGGGCATCACCGAGAGCGGGCGCTGGTATCGCATTCAGGCGTTCAACGGCTTTGGTTGGTTGCGATCCACTTTGGTTGACACCACTTGCACCAACCTACCCACCTCCCCCAATGGCACGATAGAGAACAATCTCGGCTTGCGCGGTATCACCGCGCAAGAGCTAGAGATGGTCTTGCCGTTTTATGGCACACCAGACGAAGACCGTTGGTTTTTCATCAGCCTTGAGGGCGAAAAAACAAGCTAATGAGCGCCTGTTGAAGGGCGCGGCAAGCCGTGATAGAATGCGGATAAATCGCCCCTGTAGCTCAGAGGATAGAGCGAGAACCTCCTAAGTTCTGTCAGCGCAGGTTCGAATCCTGCCAGGGGCATTTGCTTGTCTATCGCCGCTTAACCACATAGATAGCGTCAAGCCATCGCCCCAGCTTCGGCACTATACCCACCGTTATTTTTGGTCTATACTCTCCGTATCGTGAAATTATGAACAATGCGGAGATAATTATGAATTGGCCAATGATACTCGCTCATGGGGCGCTTGGTTCATGGGATGAAGTGATTTTTCTAAGCATTGTGGCCATTTTCTTCATTATTATGGCCGTGGCATGGGTGCGTAGCCGGGCGATGCAAGGCGATGACAGTATCACACCGGTGGATACCCCATCCGAGGCCGCTGCTGACGACACCGACCGTTTTACACTCGACTAAACAGACGAAACGATGAAAACGCTCATCAATAGGACTATCATTTTCGGCCTAGTGGCGCTGGTGCTGTTGGTGATGCCCGCCGCAGCGCATGGTTACATTGTGCGCGCCATCCCCGACGACCGCGCCGTTTTAGAGCGCGCGCCAACACGTTTGCAATACTGGTTCAGCGAAGCGCTAGAGCCAGACTTCAGCACGATTAACGTGCGTGACCAAAACGGTAATGTCATCGCCAGCGGTGGCGTTTCTCCAGATAACAATACCCTCTTACAAGTACAACTGCCCACCAATTTGCCCGATGGCGCATATATCGTGGATTTGCGGCCTGCCTTCGCCAGTGATGGGCATGTCGTGGCGGAAAGCCGCGTGTTTTTCGTGGGCGAGGCCGTCGGCGGGGTTGAGGGGCAAGTGGCCAGCGATGAAGCCATCCCGCTAGAAGTGGTGTGGCGGGTGTTGGTCGTCAGTTCCACTGTTTTGCTCTTCGGCACATTCGCCCTCTATAGCCT
>WGEI01000317.1 GCA_015492875.1 Anaerolineae bacterium
TTATAGCACGCCTTGGTGCCCCTTGTCTATAAAACGCCGCCTATTGATTTCAACAATTTGCACTAAACAAAAAAGCCGGATAACATGCCCGGCCTTTTTAACATACGTTGGTTTTGCCTAAATTGGTTTTTGCTGTAACGCCGCCAGAATATCCTGTTTAATGTTGGCGAAGTCCGCTTCATTATGTTCAAAATCGATATTATCAATTTGGATACTCAATATAGGGCAAGCTGTCCAATCACCAATCCATTGCTCATAAAGCTCGTTGAGCCGCTCCAAATAATCACGGGAAATATCTTGCTCAAAAGCGCGCCCCCGTAATTTGATGCGTTGGACAAGCGTTTCAACATTAGCGCGCAAGTAAACAATTAAATCCGGTGGTGGCAAAAACATGCTCACAGCTTTATACAAACGGCGGTAGGCATCGTAATCACGGGGCGACATAATGCCTTGTTTTCCCAAATTGCGGGCGAAGATTTCCGCATCTTCATACACCGTTCTATCTTGAACGACTGTGCCGGGATGGTCTAACAATTGGCGATGATGCTCAAGCCGTTTGCCCAAAAAGAATACCTGTGAATGAAAACTCCACCGTTCCATATCTTGGTAAAAGTCCTCAAGATACGGATTTTCTGCATTGGCTTCATAAAATGGCTCCCAGCCAAAGGCATTTGCTAATTTACCCGTCAGGGTGCTCTTCCCCGCTGCGATATTGCCCGCAATCGCGATAAAGTAGTTGGGTTGTGTTTCCATGTATTGAATTCCTTAATACTGTGATGAGTGCTTTTAACCTGCTGCGTCGGTAATGGTGATATTGACACTCCCTAATGGCGCTTCTCGCCCATCAGATGGTGCAATGGCGTAAGCTCGTATTGTCGCTATGCCTATGTAACCCTTTGTCTCTAGTTCAGCTTCCCACGGCATTTCATCCACATAAAATGGGTTGAACGCAGTGACAACTTCTTGGTCAATCACTTCGCCATCGGGGGTTTCAAGCGCCACGACGAACGAATTCTCAAATACGCCAGAGGCTGTACCCTGCACGGTGAAGCTATCGCCGCCTAAGGTACTGCCAGATATTGGAAGTGTAATGCTGCCGAAAACCCCTTCTGGGCGATATGCCATGCCAGCAATGACAACAGAGCGTGATGCTAAAATTTGCTCGGTGTTACTGACAATCACCAAAGTTGCTTCAATAGGTTCGCCTTGATAGCCATGCTCTAAAGTTACTTGCCATGTGCCGTCACTTTCTGGCTGTATCTTGGCTTGAGCTATCAAATTATCATCCAAATCGAGAAGCTGTAAATTGAATGTTTCACCTTGCCAATCGCTCGTTTCGCCATCTACCCATAGCAATTCTGAATAGATGATTGAACCCTCCGCTGGATGAACAATCGACACGTCGCCTATCAGCGGTTCTGTCGATGGAGTGCTATTGATTACAGGCGTCTCAGCAGTGCCGTTACAGGCGGCCAGAGACAACAATAAAGCCATCACAACGCAAGCGAGGCGTCTCATTAGCAAACTCCATCAAATAGGGGTTCGGGCGAAAATACTAAACACTGTTATACTGATATTGGTTGATTATGCAACCTTGAAGCCGCAAAGTGGCATAAATTACAACCGTATCGAAACGTTTGTTCTTTTAGGGGGCTGTTATGTCCGATGATATAAAACAATTACTTGAGGAAGGCGTAGCCGCTAGTCAATCTGGTGATAAAGAACGTGCTGCTGAATTACTCACCCAAGTTTTGAACCAAGACCCCGATAATGTGCAGGCCTTGTATTATTTGGCGTCTGTTCAAACCGACCCACATAAAAGTAAAGAGTACCTTGAAAAAGCTGCTGCCATTGCCCCTGACAACGAATCTGTGCAGAAAGCTTTGAAAAAGGTAACTGCCAAAATACAAGGGAAGTCTTCTGTGGAAGAGCGTGCACAAGAAGCACGGGCTAAAGCGAAAGAGCTTGCTGGAAAAGAATTTCAATCAGACTTGCTTGATGCCATCCCCGATGCGCCTAAATCGGTGTCGATTGCTGGCCTCTTTGCCGCTGGCGTAGGTGTTTTTCGCCAAAGTTTAACGGCTTTTCTCACACGCGGTAGCAACATGGAAAATGCCGTCAAACATGCCAGTTGGTGGCGCTTTTGGGTAGCTGCGGTTACTGGCAGTTTGGCCTCAGCCGTTATCTTCTTCATCACTGAGCTTATTGGGCCACAACTCACTATATCGCGGTTGATCGTAGGGCTGGTTGGTCTGGTGCTGTCAACTATTATCGGTGCTGTAGCTGTTTATGTAGGCAGTTACTTCATCCGAGGTTGGCTCGGCAACCACAACGCCGAACTTGTTGATTATGCCTATGCCCTCGCTGTGCCATGGGTATTTGGCACAATTGCCAACGCGCTTGTTCTCTTCGTTGTCGATTTAGTTGGCAAAGCCAACATCCTTAGCTTGGTGGGTTTGATTGCCAGTGGCGTTATTGTCTGGCTGGTGATGAGTGCTCAGATTAAAGGGCTGAAAGCCGTTGGTGGCAGTTCTCGCCTCTGGCTCAATAGCATCGCCATGCTGATGACAACGGCCATTTTCTACATGTTGGTTGTGGGCATCTATAACAGTATCATCTTATCACCCATTAGATTGGCATTTGGTTAAACTATCTAGAATCCTTCATCATATAAACCGCTCGGCTTCACAGTGTCGGGCGGTTTTCGTTATACTGTGGGCGCTGATTGCCACTTAGAAAAGGAACGCATATTGTGAGCGATTATCACTTCGACACGCTGACCATCCACGCTGGGCAAGAACCCGACCCCACAACTGGCGCGATTATGCCGCCAATTTACCAAACTTCAACCTATGTGCAACCTGCGCCAGCAGAACATAAAGGTTATGAATATAGCCGCACCGATAATCCAACACGCACTGCGTTGCAAGATTGTTTTGCCGCCTTAGAAGGGGCGAAGTATGGCCTTGCCTTTGCCAGCGGTATGGCGACAACCGATACGATTTTGCGCCTGCTCAAACCCGGCGACCATGTGGTTGTTGGCAATGATGTTTATGGCGGCACATACCGCCTTTTTGAACGTGTCTATGCCCGTTATGGTCTGCATTTTAGCTGGGTTGATTTGACCGATTTAGATGCTGTAAAAGCGGCTTTCACGCCCCAAACACGCCTCCTTTGGCTAGAAACTCCGACAAACCCATATCTTGCGTTGGCCGATATTGAGGCATTGGCGCAACTAGCACCGGATGGTGTCATTGTTGCAGTAGATAACACTTTTGCCAGCCCTGCGCTGCAGCAACCGCTTAAATTAGGCGCGCATATCGTCATGCATAGCGCTACGAAATATCTTGGCGGCCATAGCGATGTTGTCGGCGGAATTTTAGCAACCAACGATGCGGAACTTTATGAACAGCTCAAGTTTTTGCAAAACGCAGTGGGCGCTGTGCCAGCACCTCTAGACTGTTTCCTCGTTTTAAGGGGGATAAAAACCCTCAGCGTGCGTATGGAGCGCCATTGTGAAAACGCGATGAAAATCGCCCGCTTTTTAGAAGACCATCCCGCCGTCAAGCGCGTTTATTACCCCGGCCTAGAAAGCCATCCCCAGCATGAACTTGCTAAGCGTCAGATGCGCGCGTTTGGGGGTATGGTGAGCATTATTTTGGAAAATGAGGCAGTTGCTAAACTTATGGTTACCCGTACAAAGCTGTTTTCACTGGCAGAGAGTTTGGGTGGCGTAGAGAGCTTGATTGAGCACCCCTATAGCATGACTCATGCCAGCACCGCCGATAGTGACATCGCAGTAAACCCAGCGCTAGTGCGTTTAAGCGTGGGAATTGAGCATGTTGAGGATTTAATGGCTGACTTGCAGCAAGCACTTACTGATTAAGTGATTGGGGGCGTGCCATTTAGCGCCCCTTTTTGATATATTTTTGTAACTGTTCAATATCTCTTGAGGACACATATTCCCATTTACCAGGGGCTAACCCATCAAGCGTGATATTGCCAATCCGCACCCGTACTAGTCTCAACGTTGGGTGACCAACAGCTGCTGTCATGCGGCGCACCTGCCGATTTTTCCCTTCGGTAAGCGTCATCTCTAGCCAGCAGTCGGGTACATTTTTGCGGTATCGTATGGGCACAGGGCGTGGGGGCAAGCTTGGAGGCTGTGGTAATAAACGCACTTTTGCCGGTCGGGTTTTATATCCCTTGATAACCACCCCCTTGCGCAGTTGTTCTAACGCTTTTTCATCGGGGATACGCTCAACCTGAACCCAATATGTGCGTGGATGGGCATATTTAGGGTCAGTTAATTGGTGGCTCAGAGTGCCGCTATTTGTCAACAACAGCAGCCCTTCACTGTCTTTATCCAGCCGCCCAGCAGCGTATATATCAGCTATTGGGATATAATCCGCAAGCGTAGGACGCCCTTCGGCATCGGTGAACTTTGTCAAAACACCGAAGGGCTTCCAAAAGCGGATGAGCTTGATTTTTGGCTTCATTCCATCGAGCGATTGGCCAGAAAGTCCAGCATATCAATTTTCGTGATGATGCCAACCACACGGCGGTCTTCACTGTTAGGGGCGTTTTCTGTGACAACAGCGATATTATGCGTACTGAAGACGCTCATAACAGTTTCGATAGGGGTTTCTGGCCGCAGGGTCGGTACGCCTGTCTGAATGACACCAGCATCGCCTAATGTGTCGCTTGCTGCTGTGCCCCCATTATTCAATAGGTAGTTAAGCAAGCTCACTTCAGTCACCAGCCCCAATAATTGGTCACGCTCGCCAACGACAGGCAGCTGTGAATAGTCATGTGCCTTCATCTTCTCTATAGCATCGCCCACACTTTCATCATGACGAGCGATAACAAGCTCATGTCGTGTTTTCCGCTCTAACACCGATGCAACAGTCAAATTATCCCATGAACTATCGAGGAAGCGATTCTCACGCATCCAGTTGTCATCAAATATCTTACTCAAGTAGCGCGAGCCGCTATCTGGCAAAAGCACAACCATGAGCTTATTGGGCGGCAAATCTCGTTCTGCGGCATACCGAATCGCGCCAGCTACTGCCGCACCGGATGAGCCGCCAGCAAAGATGCCTTCTTCACGCACTAGCCGCCGCGTCATCAACATCGATTCTTTATCATTGACGCGCACCATATCGTCAATCACATCGAAATCGTAATTAGACGGGATGAAATCTTCGCCAATCCCTTCGGTTTTGTAGGCCTGCGCCTCCGACATTTTCCCATGATAGAAATAGTCATAGAGCACAGAGCCAGCAGGGTCGACGCCCACAATCTGAATTTTGGGATTGACCTTCTTCAAGTAGCGCGCCACCCCTGTGATAGTGCCACCTGTGCCCATACCGGCAACAAATATATCAATTTGGCCAGCAGTTTGCCTCCAGATTTCTGGCCCTGTCGCTTCAAAATGGGCTTGGGGATTAATGGGGTTGTGATATTGATTGGCCAGAATGCTGTTAGGCGTCTCTTCCACAATTTGCTGTGCCACACTGTAATAGCTGCGCGGGTCATCTGGCTCAACGTTTGTGGGGGTCACAACAACGCGCGCGCCATAAGCCCGTAGCACGCGGATTTTTTCCTCGCTCATTTTATCGGGCATGACGAAAACACATTTGTAGCCTTTGATGATGGCCGCAATCGCCAGCCCCACGCCCGTATTCCCCGATGTCGCTTCAACGATAGTGCCCCCGGGACGCAATTCTCCGCGTCGCTCAGCATCTTCAATAATCGCCAGACCAATACGGTCTTTCACACTACCGCCGGGGTTAAAATACTCTACTTTTGCGGCTACTGTACAGCGCAAACCGCGTGTGACACGTGATAACCGCACTAAGGGCGTATTGCCCATAGTGCCGAGTATGTTTTCATAGATTTGCGGCTGTGCAGGTAAATCCGTATCTTGCGCCGCTACCGGTACATGTTCATTTTCAACCATGTTTCATCCTGATTTGACAAACTACCCATTTTGCCTCAGTGTAACGGCCTCTGGGGTGTAATACAAGTGGGGTTGGTTAATGTATACAGCCGTTATGCTTTAAGTTTTGCCAACTTCTCTGCCGCAATTTCCAACGTTTCGTCATCTTTGCAAAAAGAGAAACGCGCTTGCTTACTGGCAATAGCGCCATGCTCTGGACTGAAAAATGCTGTCGGCGGTATACAGGCAACGCCAATTTCCTCGATGAGATAGCGCACAAAAGCCACATCATCCCCATCAAACACTTCGGAAAAGTCTGCCATAGCGAAATAAGTCCCCTTAGGCGCGCTCACTTTTAAGCCAGCGTTACTCAAACCATCCATAATCAGTTGGCGCTTATGGTCATAAAGCGCTTGATAATCTTCATAATATGAGCTACTCATGCCATAACGAAAGCCTGCCGCCACTGCCAGTTGGGTAGGGTGGTTCGTTGCAAAAGTGACGAATTGGTGCGCCCGCCAAACGCCTTGCACAAGGTCTGGATGCCCGTATACCCAACCAATTTTCCAGCCAGTCATACCAAATGTTTTCCCCGCACTGCCGATTGTGACGGTGCGTTCGAACATATTAGGCAGGCTAGCTATGGGGATATGCTTAGCATCATCAAAAATGAGATGCTCATAAACTTCATCAGAAATAACCAGCACATCATACTTAAGACACAACTCGGCGATGAGGCTCAACTCTTCATGGGTGAAAACCCGCCCTGTTGGATTGTGTGGGGTATTGAGGATAATCGCCCGCGTTTTGGGGTTAAACGCCTTTTTAAGCTCATCAGGGTCAAAAGTCCATGCTGGCGGCCTTAACGGTACAAATACGGGTTTCGCGCCCGCCATCAGCACATTAGGAACGTAACTATCAAAAAATGGCTCAATAATAATCACCTCATCGCCAGCATCAACTAACCCCATAACCGATGAGAAGATGCCTTCAGTCGCGCCAGCCGTGACGATAACACCTTTTTCAGGGTCAACCGCTAAGTTATAGAAATACGCGGCATGTTCGGCAATGGCTTGCCGCAATTCAAAAACGCCGAGGGCCGGTGCGTATTGATTGGCTTGGCCGCTGTTTAGCGCCTCAACCGCCGCTTGAATCAATTCTTGCGGTCCATCAAAATCCGGCCTGCCTTGCCCTAAGTTCGTCGCATTGTGTTGCTGTGCTAATGTGTTGATTTCAGTAAAAATGGTTGTGCCAAAAGGTTCTACCCGTTTTGCATATTTCGGCATCGTGTTATTCCCTATTCTAATTTGAGTTGTTCGCGCGCTTGGGTGGCTAGTTTGTCTACCCGCTCATTAAGCTTATCGCCAGCGTGCCCCCGTGTCCAATGCCATTCAATATCATGGCGTTGAACCGCTTCATCTAAACGCCGCCACAAATCTTGATTTTTCACCGGTTTTTTAGCCGATGTTTGCCAGTGATTGCGCTTCCATGTGCGAAGCCATGTTGTGATGCCTT
Organism: Anaerolineae bacterium; assembly: GCA_015492875.1. Classification (GTDB taxonomy): domain Bacteria; phylum Chloroflexota; class Anaerolineae; order Aggregatilineales; family Phototrophicaceae; genus S146-30. The sequence continues at coordinate 7,457 of WGEI01000317.1, forward strand.
TTTGGAGATACTCGCTATCGGTATAAAAATGAACACGGCAAGGTTCTTTCAGCGCTTCTAGCGCCATAATGGCCGCTGTTAATTCCATGCGGTTGTTTGTCGTTTGCTGTTCGGCCCCACTCAAAACTTTTTGGTGCTTACCATGAATTAATAACGCTGCCCAGCCACCAGGTCCCGGGTTGGGTTTACAGCCGCCATCTGTGTAGATTGTCACTTCGGGTTTTTCTTCGGGCATAAATGCCATGCTATCCATTCTAGGATAAAGTAACGTCCGGCCTGTTATTGACCGGACGTTCTCGCTTCATGGTGTGAACTGCATGCCTATGATTTGAACATGTTGCGCAGTACAGTTTGCAAGATGCCACCATTGCGGTAGTATTCCACCTCTACAGCGGAATCTAAGCGCACTGTCACGGTAAATGTTTTCACTGTGCCATCTTGTGCAGTGGCTGTAATAGTTAATTCTTGGCGTGGCTGCACATCATCAGTAATCGGGATGTCATAGGCCTCTGTACCATCTAATCCTAATTCTTCCCAGCCTTCGCCCTCTTTGAATTGTAAGGGGAGCACGCCCATCATCACCAGATTGCTGCGGTGAATGCGCTCAAAGCTCTTGGCAATCACAGCACGCACGCCGAGCAACAGTGTGCCTTTAGCTGCCCAATCACGGCTAGAACCCATACCATAGTCAACGCCAGCCAGAATGACGAGCGGCGTTCCATCTTCAGCATAGCGTTGTGCCGCATCGAAAATGGTCATCTCTTCGCCCGTTGGTAGATATTTAGTGACGCCGCCTTCGCTGCCGGGCAAAAGTAAGTTGCGCAGGCGAATATTGGCGAAAGTGCCGCGCCACATCACTTCATGATTACCACGCCGTGCGCCATAGGTGTTGAAGTCTTTAGGTTCTACGCCGTGCTCCATGAGGTATTTAGCTGCTGGGCTATTGAGCGCAATTGGACCCGCTGGTGAAATGTGGTCAGTTGTAACGGAATCGCCCAGCAATGCCAGCACCCGCGCCCCCTGAACAGATTGAATTGGGTCTGGTTCTGGCGCTAGCCCGACGAAGAAGGGCGGTTCTTGCACATAAGTGCTTTCAGGATTCCATTCATATACGGGGCTATCGCCGCTTGGGATAGCATTCCACGTTTCATTGCCGGTATATACATCGCCATATTGCTTTTTGAACATCTCTGGCGAAAGCGAGTTTTGGATAACTTCCATAATCTCCGCTTGTGTTGGCCAGATGTCGCGCAAGTAAACCGGATGGCCATCTTCATCAGTGCCGAGTGGCTCGTTGTAAATATCAATATCCACTGTGCCGGCAATCGCATAAGCGACGACCAGCGGCGGAGAGGCGAGAAAGTTCGCTTTGACATGGGGGCTGATGCGCCCGCCAAAGTTACGGTTGCCGCTCAAGACAGCTGCCGCAACCAGTTCACCCTCGTTGATGGCCTCTACAACTTCTTTCGGCAATGGGCCAGTATTCCCGATGCAAGTTGTACAGCCATAGCCCACGATGTAAAAACCCAATTGCTCTAGATATGGCAATAACCCCGCTTCAGTGAGATATTCCGTCACCACTTTAGAGCCGGGGGCGAGGCTTGTCTTCACCCAAGGCTTACGTGTCAGGCCTTTTTCTGCCGCTTTCTTCGCCAACAGCCCCGCACCAATCATCACAGATGGATTGCTGGTGTTGGTACAGCTGGTGATGGCGGCGATGACAACCGCGCCATGGCCGAGTTCCGCGCTAGTGCCGTTCTGTTTATATGTGCCTTTGTTATCGAGCACCTCTTGTGGCAGTTGGAAACCTTGTGGCCCTAATGGCGCAGTCAATGCTTTGCGGAACGAGGCTTTCAACTCTTTGACCAGAATACGGTCTTGAGGTCGCAACGGGCCGGCCATACTGGGTTCGACCGTGCTCAGGTCTAGCTCCAGCGTTTCGTTATAAATTGGGTCTGGCGTGGCGTCTGTACGGAATAAGCCCTGCTCTTTCGTATAGCGCTCAACCAGCGTGATGAGTTCTTCATCACGACCAGTGCGGCGTAGGTATTCTAGTGTTTCCACATCGACGGGGAAGAAGCCCATCGTCGCGCCATATTCGGGCGCCATGTTGGCAATCGTCGCGCGGTCTGGTAGGGAGATATTGCTCAAACCTGGGCCATAAAATTCGACAAACTTACCGACAACACCATGTCGGCGCAGTATCTGGGTGATAGTAAGCACTAAGTCAGTGGCTGTTGCGCCATCTGGTAACTCGCCAATGAGTTTGAAACCGATAACCTGCGGCATGAGCATGTAAATGGGTTGCCCCAGCATGGCAGCTTCCGCTTCAATGCCGCCAACGCCCCAGCCAAGAACCCCCAACCCGTTAATCATTGTCGTGTGGCTATCCGTACCAACTAGGGTATCCGGTAGAGCAACTTTACCCCCATGCGGGTCATCATAAAGCTGCACAACTTTGGCTAGATATTCTAAATTGACCTGATGGATGATGCCAGTTGCTGGTGGGACAACGCGGAAGTTATCAAATGCTTTTTGCCCCCAATGCAAGAACTCGTAACGCTCACGGTTGCGTTGAAACTCTATTTGGGAGTTAATGCGCAAGGCGTCCGGTGAAGCAAAACGGTCTACTTGTACTGAATGGTCGATGACCAAATCAACCGGAATAACCGGATTGATTTTTTGCGGGTCACCGCCCATACGTTGCATGGCGCTCCGTAGCGCGGCTAGGTCAACGACGGAGGGGACACCAGTAAAGTCTTGAAGAATCACCCGCGCCGGCTGAAAAGGAATTTCTACGGGTTGGTAGTTGGCAGCATCCCAATTGGCAATGTTATGAACATCTTCTTCAGTGAATTGCGTGCCATCTAAATTGCGTAACACATTTTCAAGCAGAATTTTGATGCTGAAAGGAAGGCGGTCTACATTGCTATTTCCCAGCGCGCTAATGCGATATATAACCGCTTCGCCGCTGCCAGTGTCAAATGTACCGCGTGTGCCAAGATGATCGCTCATATACCTATATCCTTATGTGCTAGGGTTGCCGGGGATGGCAACCGGTGACAATAGGTCGTGGGAGTGGTATTGCGGATTGTAGTAAAACTACAGAGTGTAGTAAGACTACACTAAACATGTCATCATTCTACCCAACTTTTTAATCGCTTGGCAGGGCGATTTTGAGAGGATTTTTGCGGTTTTCTAATCTTATAGCGATGAGTTTGATATGCTATCTTACATCAGTTGCGACTATAATTAGCTTTTGTTACCTATTGGTGAATTTTAGGAAAGGGCATTAAACATGACGAAAACTTCCCGTACCCGTGACCGACGTAAAGCGCGTGAGCAACAGCGCCGCCGCAATCAATTGACTACTATTGCTATTGTTGTTGTCATCGTTGCTGTTTTTGCAGCAATTTTATTTATCACTGCCAATCAACCCGCTGAAGCACCTACCCCGGAAGAGCTTGTTGCCGAATATGAAGGCATTCCAGTGAGCTTTGATGATCGTGGTTTCCCCCGTCTTGGTGATCCAACTGCTCCGGTTGAAGTTGTTGAAATTTCTAGCTTCGATTGTCCACACTGCCGCGAATTCCACGAAACGGTTACACCATCGCTCGTTGAGCGCGCTCGTGCTGGCGATATTGTTTTTGTCTACGTGCCAATTTGGGGTACTGGTGGTACTCCCAATGGTGAAGGTGCTGCCCGCGCCGCTTTATGTGCGGGGGAACAGGGGCGCTTTTGGGAAATGCACAGCATATTATTCCATTGGCAAGGCCAATTCCCCTCAAACCCATTTTCTACCAACCGTCTCACTACAGGTATTGAAAATCTGGGTTTAGATGTGGGCGCATTTAATGCGTGCTTCAGTAGCGAGAAAACTAACGATGCGCTTGAAGCTGCCCGCCAATTCGCCATCTCTAAAGGCGAAGACTTCATTGGCACACCAAGTGTCTATGTTAATGGTGTTCTCATATCATCTCCTGGGCTAGAGGAGGTTACAGCAGCTATTGATGAGGCGCTCGCGCGTGTTCGCCGTGATGAGCCAACCGAAGCGCCAGAGATGACGCCAGAGGCAACAGCAGAGGCGACTGATAAGCCGATGGTGGAAATGACCGAAGAGCCGGAGATGACGCCAGAGGCGACAGTAGAGGCTGCTACAGTTGAATCTACGGAAGAGCCAATGGCAGAAATGACCGAAGAACCAGAGATGACACCAGAGGCGACTGATGAGCCGATGGTGGAAGCGACCGAAGAACCGGAGATGATGCCAGAAGCGACTCAAGAAGCTGAATAGAACTAAGTAATACAAATTAAATAAGGGACACTGACAGAAGTGTCCCTTTTTATTTCTATAAACGAAACTTTCTATCCAACATTGGCCCTAGGGATTTCCCGCCTAAAAGGTGCATGTGTAGATGATAAACCTCTTGTCCACCCTCATCGCCACAATTGACTATGAGGCGATAGCCCCGTTCTGCTAATCCCTGTTCTTCTGCAATCTTTCGCGCAACGGTGAACATTCGCCCCAGCATGGCTTCATCTTCAGCTTCCACTTCTTGTACTGAGGGGATAGCTTTATTGGGCACAATTAGGATGTGTACTGGTGCGATTGGGTTAATATCTTTGAACGCTGTTACCAAATCGTCTTGATAAACGATTGTTGCTGGTGCTTCTCCGTCAATAATGCGCTCAAAAATTGTGCTCATCACCTATTCACCTTTGAATTGCGGCTCGCGTTTCTCCAAAAATGCAGATACCCCTTCAGCGAAGTCATGCGTTTGGACTAGCGCGCCCTGTAACTGCGCTTCATACTCAAGAGCATCGGCCAGTGCAGCCGCTGATGTTCGATAGACGGCACGCTTCGCTTTGCCAATAGCGAGGGTAGGGAGCTTGGCCAGTTTAGCCGCCAGCGCAAAAGCAGACTCTGCTAGTTCATCATGAGGCACAATGCGGTTAGCTAGGCCTAGTTCTAGCCCCTGTTCTGCCATTACCCGATTTTTCCCATCAGCAAGCATGATGAGTTCTAGCGCTTTTGATACGCCAACAAGTTGCGGTAAAAGGAATGTGCCACCACCATCGGGGATTAAACCAATGTTGGTAAACGCGGCAAAAACAAAACTCCCCTTATCGGAAATCAGGCGCATATCGCAGGCCAACGCCAAGCTAGAGCCAATGCCAGCGGCTACCCCATTGATAGCGCCAATAATGGGTTTTTCGAGCGACCGCATAGCCGTCACAATTGTGTTAGCGCGCTCTCTCAGTAAA
>WGEI01000318.1 GCA_015492875.1 Anaerolineae bacterium
CCATCATTTGTTCTGGCTCGGTCTCAAGTGGTTTATCTATATGCTCAATATCGCGCTCGATGACTTCGCCATCTAGCAATTCTACAGTTACGCGCGGCAAATCAAGCGCGGTGACTTTGCCAACTTCACGTTGACCGGTTTTTGTATCGACAACGACGATGACCGTATCGCCAACGGACAGGGTTTCGCGTGTCATGTCTTTAAGCGCATAACGGTCAAGAAAAATTTTATAGCCTAATTGGTGAAGAGAATTGCGTTTTGATGTACCGGATTGAACCATTCGTTGCGCACCCTTTTTATTGGGTTAAAGATACAAGGATTCTAATTTGAGCTAAAACTAAGGGCGCGCGGCATGGCTACGCCCTTAGTAAATACAATAGGGATTTTATCTGACTCCGGGATGAGCGCAACGGTTATTTGCGTTTGCGCAGGAAGGCCGGAATATCGATATTGTTTTCTTCGTACACACGCCCAGATTGACCACCACTATCCGGTGACTGTGGTGGGGTTTGTTGAATAGGTGGCTGCTGTTGAATGGGCGGCTGTGGTGCCGGTTGAGCTGGCTGTTGCTGCTGAGCTGGCGTTTGGCGTTGTGCCGTTTGGGACGGCGTTGCCGAACGAGCTGGCGACTGTGGCCGCCGATTTTCGATGCTCCGCGCAGCGCGGCTTTGCTCAAAACCCGTGGCGATAACCGTAATCCGCACCTCATCGCCCATGCTCTCATCAATTTGAGCGCCAAAGATGAGATGCACATCGGGATGTGCACTGGCCTTGATAATTTCTGCGGCTTCGTTCACCTCAAAGAGGCTGAGGTCTGGGCCACCAGTGATATTGAAGAGAATACCGCGCGCGCCATCAATCGTAACATCGAGTAGAGCGCTGCTGATGGCCATCTCGGCGGCGACACGGGCGCGGTCATCGCCATCTGCACGCCCAACGGCCATAAGGGCAGCGCCACCTTCCGACATAATGGTGCGTACGTCGGCGAAGTCAAGGTTAATCAAGGCAGGAACAGTGATGAGTTCTGAAATACCCTGAATACCCTGCCGCAGAACATCGTCGGCCAATGAAAAGGCTTGCTGTAGGCTAGCGCGTTTATCGGCAATTTGTAGCAAACGGTCATTCGGAATGACGATGAGCGTATCTACCTGACTTTTCAGGTTTTCAATGCCGGCATCGGCCAATTGCGCCCGCCGTGAACCTTCGAAGCTAAAGGGGCGTGTGCAAACACCGATAGTCAATGCCCCCAGTTCTTTGGCAATTTGGGCAATCACCGGCGAAGCACCTGTACCAGTGCCGCCGCCCATACCAACGGCGATAAAGACCATATCTGCACCACGCAACACTTCATACAGGTCGTCGGCACTTTCTTCTGCCGCTTTGCGACCAATTTCCGGGTTGCCACCAGCGCCAAGGCCGCGTGTCAGCTTATCGCCAATGCGGACGCGCGTTTTCGCCTTAGAGAGCATCAAGGCTTGAGCATCGGTATTGACGGCGATAAATTCGACACCGCCAAGCCCCTCATTAATCATTCGGTTAACGGCATTACCGCCACCACCGCCAACACCAATGACTTTAATCTGTGCAAAATTTTCCCCAGGAGTCAGTTCTTCCATGAGTTCTAGTCCCTTTACATCATCACGACCGACATGGCCGTTATAATTGCTTATTTATTGTACTCATTCGCACAAACTTGGCAAATGCAAGGTTAAACTATTCTTCGTCTGGCAGCAAACGGCGCAGCAAATTATTGAGCAGCCCTGTGATACCAGAAGCGGCATTACTGCCGTTGGGAATTTCTTTTTCTGGCAGCGCCTGCATTTCTAGCCCTAAGCGAAGTAAACCAACACTAGTGCTATAGGATGGATTGCGCAGGGCATCTGCCATACCCGTCAAGCGTTCGGGTTTCGCTAGACGAACCGGACAGTCCAGAATGCGCGCCGCCACATCAGCGATGCCGGGCAGCTGTGAACAACCGCCAGTAATCACCGCGCCAGCGCGCAAAAGCCCATCATACCCTGAACGCTTGATTTCTTTCTTCACTAGCTCAAACATCTCTTCGACCCGCGCCTCAATAACCATAGCGAGGTCATTGCGTTTGACTTCAATGGGCATACCATCGCCAAACGGCTCAACTAAGAAGGTCTCTAAAGAGCTGACGGCGCGGGCTTGAGCATGGCCATGCTGAATTTTCACCGCTTCAGCCAATTCAAAGGGTACTTTCATCCAGTAGGTGATGTCATTGGTAATATGGTCACCCCCAACAGGAATGACCGCAGTATGCCATACTGTACCCTCAATAAAAATGGCGAGGTCTGTTGTGCCGCCGCCAATATCAATAACGACAACGCCACCCTCGCGTTCCTGCGGCGTTAAAATGGCATCGCCAGCAGCAAGCGGATTGAGGATGAAACGGTCTACATAAACGCCAGCGGCTTGTATCGCCTGTTCTAGATTGGCAATGCTGGTGGAAGAAGCGGTGATAATGTGGGCATCCACTTCTAAGCGAAAAGCGTGCATTCCAACAGGGCTACGAACGCCTTCCTGCCCGTCTAGAGTGTAGCTGCGCGGTACTACGTGTAACACTTCACGATTATGGGGGATGGCGATGGCGCGGGCGGCTTCCATTGCTTTCTCTAAATCATCGGGGCGAATGCTGCGCTGGCCAACAATGCCAACCATACCCCGACTCGTCAGCGAGGCAATATGGCTACCCGCAACGCTCACAAAGGCGCGTGTAATATCATAACCACTGGAACGTTCTGCCTTATGAACTGAAGCAGAAATTGCCGCAGTTAATTGCTGAATATCGTTGACAACGCCTTTTTTCATGCCGCGACTGGGTTCTATCCCCGCGCCCACAACAAAAATATCATTGGGGCGAACCTCGCCAACGATGGTACAAATTTTATGCGTGCCAACATCTAAACCAACTACTTTGCTCATAGACAACCCGTTACCGGTAAACAGACATAAGGTGCATCTGGATCAACGATATTAATTTCAAAGGGCTGGATACCACGTGCGGCCATATTTTGCGCAATCGCACGGTAAATTAACAGCTTTTCCGGCATATCTGTACCTTCGCCAAACCAAACATTTGAGCCAGCGTCATCGCGTATGCCTAAACCCTTAATCGGATGATAGCGCAAATGGGTTAAATCGGGCAACAGCTCATAAAGCTGGAGTGCGCCATTGACCACACCCTGCGGGATGCGTTGATTAGCATCTAGGCCACCACCAATTTCGGCATCCTCCGTCACAATATGGATCAAATCCGGTCGTTCCGCCCGCGATGGCATAATCCTGCCCTGCAAATCCACCCAATATAACTGCCCAGCTTGCACCCATACCAGCGCTGGCTGGCGCTCGGATATGACCACCTGCAAACTTTGGGGCGGCCATGTAATTGTCACACGGGCATCGGCAATTGACGGCGATTGTAGTAAGGCCTCTCGCACTTCTTCGGGGTCAATCCAGAAAATGTGCATATTGGCAACGCCCGTCAAGCGAAAAACCTCTTCCTTTGTCATATACTCTAGCCCGCCAACAGCAATGCTATGGACATAAAACGCATCGCTGATGAAAAACAAGGCCAGCACTAACCCCATCCCTAAAACGATGAGCGCGCTGAAAAAGCGCCAGCTCACAAATACCCTTCCACCGCCACTATGTTCCAATGGCGGCAAATCGCCTGAAGGCGCACCACTTCCCGGTTGCCAAACAGCCGGTGTACGGTTGCGGCGGCGATTGCGTGGGCGGGATGTCACCGGAATCGTCCTTCACTCACTAGGATACAGTAACAATTTTGCAACGCTTATGTTACAAGACAGTTTGAACATGCGCAATTGGCAGGGCTATCAATCCCATTGGCCAACACATTCGACTTCCATCTCTAATTTTACGCCGAATTGTTCTTCAACCACTTTGCGAACATGTTGAATCAAGGCGTAATAATCGCTGGCCGTTGCATGACCGCGATTGATGAAGAAATTGGCATGAAGGGGCGATACTTGCGCATCGCCAATGCGGTAGCCTTTCAAGCCAGCAGCCTCAATGAGGCGACCGGCATAATCGCCTGATGGATTTTTGAAAATACTGCCAAGACTGGCGCCCGGCGGCTGGGTGCGCTTGCGATGCGCCACAAATTGCGCCATACGGTCTGCGATGGCAGAGGGTTCGTCCTGCTGTAGAGCAAATTCGGCAGAAAGCACGAGAAAACGGCGGTCTGACCGCGCTTTTAACGCTGAATAACGGTAATCATAGTCCAAATCAGCATTTGTATAGCGCTCTTGCACGGAAGGGGTGGCTACTAAGGCGCTCACCAGCACAGAAGCCATATCGCCGCCATGCGCGCCCGCATTATTCACCACCGCCCCGCCAACCGTTCCCGGCACGCTCACCGCCCATTCCAAACCGGATAAGCCGCGCTTTTGGCAACGTTGGGCTAAGGTGCTTAAGGCTGTGCCACTGGCAGCAGTGACGTGTAAGCCATCAAACGCAACGGCGCTCACTTTATTAATCACTACCAAACCGCGCACGCCTCGCTCAGAGATAAGAACATTTGCCCCGCCACCTAAAACCCGAACAGGCAAACCTTGCTGCCAAGCGGTTTGAACGACTTCGGCCAGTTCATCGAGCGATTCACGAGCAACATAGAGCCAATCTGCAGGCCCACCCAAACGCGCCGCTGTATATTTGGCTAATGGCTCATTATGGAGCAAACGGCCTTTGAGTTTTTGCTGAAGCGCCATCATTGCTGCGCACCTCGCCACTGGATGAATAGTTCGCCAATACGGGGCGCATCGCCCGCGCTCATGATGAGGATTACGGCGGGGGAACGCACCTGTTCGGAGAGCAAACGAGCGGCGTCTTCTAATGATGGTGTATAGTGCACATCGGGATTGTCAATGCCAGATGCAACCGAAGCGGCAGTGATACCTACAATTGGCTTTTCTCGCGCAGCGTAAATATCGGTCACAAGGACATGATGGGCTGCTGTAAAAGCCTGTTGGTATTGGTCTTGCAAAGCGGCGGTGCGGCTATAGGTATGAGGTTGCCAAACTGCCCATATCTCATGCTCTGGGTAGCGTTGGCGAGCCGCAACAATTGTGGCGTGAATGGCCGTTGGATGGTGCGCATAATCATCAACAACAACGACGCCATCCACTTCGGCGCGTATATCGAAGCGACGCCCCGCCCCGCGAAACGTGCTCAAAGCGCGAGAAGCCGCTGTGAAAGGCACTCGCTCATGGCCGGCAACGATTAGCGCCGCCAAAGCATTCAATACATTAAATTCACCCGGCACTGTCAGGGTGACTGTGCCTAAATTCTCCCCATGACGGTAAACATCAAATACTGTGCTATCAGGCGTATGGTGGATGTTTCGCGCTTGCCACATGGCGCGGGCGTTGTGAATGCCATAAGTGGCAACCGGCAGCTCCACAACTGTACGATTATCAGCGAAAATCATCGCTACGGGGTCATCGGCGCAAGCAATTAACAAGCCATCACGCGGTAACAGCCCGACAAAATGGGAAAACGATTCGGTTAATTCATGCGGGCTGCGGAAAAAATCGGGATGGTCATATTCAACATTGGTAATCACCTCGACCTGTGGGGTGAGGCCATGAAACATATTATCGTACTCATCGGCCTCGATAACGAAAGCGCGCCCGCGCCCCGCCCCAGCATTGCGCCCTGTTGTAGGGAGAATGCCGCCGATGATATAGGAGGGGTCTTGTCCAGTTTCAATCAGAATGTGGGCGGTCATGGCGGTTGTGGTGGTTTTGCCATGCGTGCCAGCAATTGCAATCCCAACATCACCGCTCATAATGGCGCTCATTACATCGGCGCGTTTATAGACGGGGATACCTTGGGCATGAGCGGCCAACACCTCAACATTTTCACGTGGGATAGCCGAAGAGATAATGACCATTTCTGCGCCAATGACATGCGTTGGGTCATGGCCTTCATAGATGATAGCGCCATCGGCTTCCAGTGCCTCAGTAAACGCATTGCGGCTACGATCTGAGCCGGTAATATGATACCCTTGCTCTAATAAAATACGGGCTATCGCAGAAAGCCCTGTACCACCAATACCGACCAAATGGATATGTTGGCCCGGAACAAGTTGAACCAATCTCTTCGCCCCCAACTAGTTTATATAATCCACAAAACTAAAAAGAACATCACGACAATAACTATCACCAAAAAATCGCCACCGCCAGATGTGCCACCGCTGAAGAGTACCACAGGGATGGTGTTCAACGATAAGGCACTAGGTGAATTCGGAGTGGGGCTGATTATCAACGGGTACAAGGGATATTCATTAATGTCGAGGAAATACCACAATGTACCGCCGATGAGATAGCCATTAGCAAACCCCAACAGCCCGCCCAAGATGCCCGATTGCAAGCGTTCGCTATCACGGCGAACTAAGGGGCCGCGGGTCTGGTAAGCTACCCAAACGATAGCGAGAAAAATCGCTGCTTGCACGAAAAACACCTGCTCGCGCGGTAATGACCAAAACAACAAACCGCGTAGTACGCTATCAAATTGGAAGAGGGTATAAAACGCCAGAACGATGCCCGCTAAAGCGATAACTTCTTTTTGGAAGCCGCGCATAAAGCCGATGATGGCGAAAAATATAGCCAACACCCAAACAAGGGAAGATAGTTGTATCATTTTAAATCACCACCAAAACAATCAAGAACAAAACAATCACTGCCAACGCCAGTAAATCGCCATTACTCCCCGGCCCCCCGGCCAAAACATATAGCGGCAAACTGCTAACGGCTTCTCGGCTAGCAGGAGCAACAACATAAGGGTCTAGCGGATAGCGCCCCGCGATGGCGTTGATGTCGAGGAAGTACCATAATGAACCAGCGATGAGGTAACCATTCCAAAAACCGACAATTGCCCCTAAGGCGCTAGCTTGTAGGCTGTCTCGCCCTTCACGGCTATCGCCACGGCGCGCACGCTCAACATCTCCACCAATTAAGGCGCGGGTCTGATAAGCAAAAAAGACAATAATCAGGAAAATTGTAGACTGGACATAAAAAACTTGGTCTGGTGGCAGATTGGCTAAAATTGTACCACGCAGCAAATTATCAAATTCGTGTAGGGCAAAAAGCCCCAACACGATGCCCGCCATAGATATAACTTCTTTACTCCAGCCACGACTAAACCCCACATAGGCGAAGAAAAATGCCGCTAGCCATATCAGTAATGATAAATCAACCACTGCTCCGCTACCTCCTCGCAACATCAATGAGTAGTTGCGCAATACGTGCCGCCCCATTAGGTTGAGCAACGGCACGAGCAGATTCTATAATTTGTTGGCGGCGCTGGGGATTACGGAATAAATCTTGCAAAAGCGGTAAAAGCCCCTCTGCCATTTCTTCATCTGCTAAATGTATAGCCGCGCCTCGTTTTTCCAAATAGTCGGCATTGACCTTTTGATAGCGCCACGCATAAGGATATGGAATCAAGATTGATGGTACAGCAAAATGCGGAATTTCGCCCAACACACTAGCCCCAGCCCGCGCAACGACGACATCAGCGGCTGCGTAGGCCAAGCCCATATCGTCATGCAAATAGGGGTAGAGATGGTAATGTGGATGCTGGAGCAAATCACCTGCTTGCTGTTGGCAACGTTGATAATCGAGTGTGCCGCTAATATGCAGGATTTGCACATCTTCATCTAAAAGGTGGCGGGCGATATTAATCACTGCGATATTGATGCTGCGTGCGCCACGACTGCCGCCGGTCACCAATAAAGTTAACCGTTGCGGGTCTAATTGAAAATGTTTGATAGCCTCTTCACGGGTGGCGTTCAGCCTATTTTGGCGCAAGGGGTAGCCAGTCACGACCGTTTGGCCTTCGCGGAAGTAGGCGGCAGATTCTGGCATGGTAATGGCCACACGGGGGACAAAACGCGCAAGAAAGCGGATTGTCATACCCGGCTCAATATCTGGCAGATATACCACTGCTGGAACGCGCACCAACCATGTAGCCACAGCTAAAGGCAAATTCGCCCAGCCGCCCGTCATCAAGACTGCAGCAGGGCGACGACGCAAAAGCAGCGTTAACGATTGTAATACACCAAAACTGAGCTTGGCGGTGCTGAGCGCAGCGCGCAAGGGGTTAACGCCGGCAATAGGCCCGCCCATGATTTCATGATAGGCATTGAAAGTCAGGCCAGATCGCTCTACAAGTGGGCGTTCGAAGCCGCCTTGTGTGCCAACAAATTCAAGCGCTATATTATTCACCAGTTGCGGTAGCGCTTCGGCTACGGCGAGCGCGGGATACACGTGACCGCCCGTGCCGCCCGCCGCGATCATAATTCGCACTGATTACTCTCCGTTCAGGTGTAAGTTCGTGGCTCGCTGTATAGCGTTGAATGCTCAACAAAATACCAACGCCAGAAAGCAGCACAAAAATCGATGAGCCACCATAACTAATAAAAGGCAAAGGAACGCCAGTGGTTGGCACAAGCGCCAACATAACGGCGATATTCAGCAAGGCTTTTAAGGCGACCCAAACCGTTAACCCCGCCGCTAATAAAGCCCCGAAGGGGTCTAGGGCACGGCGCGCGATTTGGAAACCGCGAACAACAAAGGCCACATATAATGCCACAACAACAGATGCGCCAACAACGCCCAGCTCTTCGCCGATAATTGCGAAAATACTATCTGTATGTGCCGCTGGTAAAATCCCAAACTTCTGCCGCCCTTCGCCAAGGCCAACGCCGAACCATCCCCCTTCAATAAAGGCATTAATGGCTTCCTGCACTTGATCATCAGCACGGGTTAAATCGCTGATGCTGGCGAGGAACGAATCGACACGACCGGGCGCATAGTTAGGAACAAGCCCCAAAGCAAAAATCCCCAGCACGGCAATGAGTATCAGCAAGCCCGTTGCCAGAAGCTGTTTAATATCTGCCCCAGCGAGGAAAAACATAATGCCTGAAGCACCAAGAATAACCGCAGCGGTACTCAAGTCTGGCTGAAGGAGGACAAGGCCGCTGATAATTGATAGCAAAACAATGAAAGGAATAAGGCCATAGGTGATGCTGCGAATACGGGTCTTTTTGCTGCTGAGCCATGCCGCCATATAAATAACAACGACCAGCTCGGACAGTTCGCCCGGCTGTAGCGAGCCAGCAATGAGAGCACGGCGCGCGCCAAAAGTCACATCGGCAAACAAGAGCACCGCGATTAATGTACCAATGGTGACCAGCATCATCAAAACGGCGAAGCGCCGCAGAATGTGATAATCAAGGATGACGAGAATCACAAGAGATGCAAATGCAATGCCAGTATTGCGCAGATGAATGAGGAAGCGCGTTGACGGGTCGCCAAATTCGGCATAGCTCCAATCAAATGTGGTGCTGTAAACCATCATCAGGCCAATAGCCACCAGTAAGCCCACAATGACAATCAATGGTTTATCAAGCACCACCCAAAAGCCGCGTCGCCGCTCACACGTGGGACAGGCGCTGGCTGAGCAGAAGTTGGCCGCGGAGAGGGGCGTATTGGCCGAGCGGTATAAGGTTGGTCTAAAGGCTGGTCGGCCATAGCAAACTCCCTACTACAAATCATCAACTCTTATCAATTATACCTATAATGCCATCACCAGACGGCGAAAGTGCTCGCCCCGTTCGGCAAAATCACCATAAGCATCAAAACTTGTGCCGCCCGGCGAGAGTAAAACAACATCACCCTCTTGTGCCAGATGATGCGCCATCGTGACCGCTTGTTCTAAATCAGGGACATAGCTAATCACATTTTCTGCCTCTGGAATGCGGTTAGCAATTTCGGCGACCTTATCAGCGACGCGCTTATGCCCCTTCTGACCAAAAACAATGATATGGCGCGCTTTATGTATAGCAAGTTTAACCACTTCATCCCATGGCAAATCTTTATCCGCGCCGCCCAGCAACAAAACAAGCGGCTCATCAAAGCTGTGTAAAGCGGCTAATGTGCGTTCTGGGGCTGTGGCGATGCTGTCATTGATATAAGTCACACCATCTAGCACCCGCACTGTCTCTAGGCGATGCGGCACAGGCTTGAAGGCGTGAATGGCTGCACGACTAGTTTCTGGTTTTACCCCGACAGCCCCTGTTATGGCCATAGCAGCTAATACGTTCAATATGTTATGGTCGCCGCGTAAGGGGATTTCCGCGCGGTGGCATACCACATGAGGCGCACCATCTGGGCTGGCCAAGCCCGCCACAATCAAGCGGTTGCCAGCCATAAAAGCGCCATCTGCCACGATGTTGCGCATGGAAAACCAGAGCAATTGGCCACAGACCGCATTTTCTAGGCCACGACTGCCGCTATCATCGTATCCCAATATCGCCCGATCAGCGGGGCGTTGGTGGATGAGGATATTGGCTTTTGCGGTGGTATAATTCTCCATTGTGCCGTGACGGTCTAAATGATTAGGCGTGATGTTGAGCACGGCAGCAATTTGCGGGCTACGGGTCATCAACTCCAATTGAAAGCTGCTGAGTTCCATCACCACGCGGTCTTTAGGGGTTATTTGCGGCAATACATCGAGGAGCACATCGCCGATATTGCCGCCCACCCATGTTCGGAAACCCGCTTGTTGCATGATATCGCCAACGAGGCGAGTGGTGGTGGTCTTACCAGCGCTGCCGGTGATGCCGATAACAGGCACAGGGCAGCGTTCAATGAATAGCTGGGCGTCGTTAGTCACTAGCAATCCCGCTTGATAGGCGGCTTGTATCAATGGCAATTCCAAGGGGACACCCCCAGAGACACAAACGACATCTACTTCTTCCACTAGTGAAACAGGATGCTCACCTAAAACAAAACGCACATGCCCATATTCAACTTGTGGCAGATTGAGCGCCTTTTCATCGCGGCCATCGTTTACAATCACCTGCGCCCCTATAGTTGGCAGCCAGCGGGCTAAGGCGCGCCCCTGACGGCCAAAGCCAATGATCAAAACCCGTTTCCCGTGTAATGGGTCTGCCATAGTCATCCCTTACACAAGCGCCAAAGCCACACCAACCATAGCAGCCAGCAAACCAACGAGCCAAAAGCGCTGGACAATCTGCGTTTCACTCCATCCCACTAGCTCAAAATGATGGTGAATCGGCGCACGGCGGAATAAGCGTTGTCCACCCGTCCACTTGAAGTAAGCCACCTGTAAAATCACCGAGACCGTCTCTACAACGGGCACAATAGCGATAACGGGCAATAGCAGCCATTGGCCTGTCATAACGGCAATCGTTCCCAACGCTGCACCGATAGCCAGTGAGCCAGTATCTCCCATAAAGAGTTGGGCGGGATGGGCGTTATAC
>WGEI01000319.1 GCA_015492875.1 Anaerolineae bacterium
GTGCCAATGCCTACTGCACACTCGGCGAAATCACTGATGTCATGCGTGAAGTTTTTGGCATCTATGAAGAACCCGTACATATCTAGGCAGTGAGATGAGAGCTTGGGCGGCGTTATGGCAGTAGCGCCGCCTTTATGGTGTGAGCAAATCCTCGAAAAAACTAAATTCAGCGCACAATATCCGCCAGTTAATGCTATACTACACTTGTTCTGATTCAACCATCCCCCATCTATGCCCTCATGGGGCAACATTGTATTTGGAGAAACAGACAGCGCGCCTATGACTCAGCGAGATTTTGTTCATCTACATGTTCATACGGAATTTTCGCTCCTAGATGGTTTGAGCCGCATTAAACATTTGGTCAAACGCGCGGCAGAACTTGAAATGCCCTCGCTGGCTATCACCGACCACGGCACGATGTTTGGGGTGATTGATTTTTACCGGGCATGTCAAGACCATAATATACGCCCGATAATCGGCGTTGAGGCCTATTTAGCCCCGCGTAGCATGTACGATAAAGACCCGAAGTTAGATAAACAGGCCTACCATATGCTGCTATTGGCCTATAATCAAACGGGCTACCAAAATTTGCTCAAAATATCATCTGCGGCACAGTTGGAAGGCTATTACTACCGCCCACGTGTGGATAAAGAGTTTTTAGCCCAACATTCAGAAGGGCTTATCGCTACATCTGGTTGCTTGGCGGCAGAAATCCCGCGCATGGTAAAACGCGGCAGCGACGACGAGGCGCGGGAACTCATTGGCTGGTATCAAGAGGTCTTTGGGGCAGAGAACTTCTTCCTCGAACTGCAATGGCATGATATTCCTGAATTGCATGAATTGAATAAATGGCTGATAGTGTATCAACGCAGTGGGCATAGCCCCGTCGGCCTGCTCGCTACGAATGATGTGCACTATATCTTACCCTCTGACGCAGATATTCAAGACACGCTATTGGCTATACAAACAAGCACGCTCAAACACGCCCAGAACCGAATGCGGATGAGCGACCCCAGCTATTACTTGACCACCCAAGAAGAAATGTGGCGCTATTTCGAGGAAGTGCCGGAAGCATTGACGAACTCGCTGGCCATTGCTGAGCGCTGTGAAGTTGATTTAGAGAAAAAGGGTTATCACTTACCCAATTTCCCCGTACCCGCAGAATTTGAAAGCGCGGGTGATTATTTGCGCTATCTCGCCTATTGTGGTTTAGCGTGGCGCTATGGGGAAGATGCGGAACATGACCCGGTTTTGCATGAGCGCATCGAGCGTGAATTGCACATTATTCACGATATGGGGTTTGATACTTACTTCCTCATCGTATGGGATTTATGCGAGTTTGCACGATTTGCCGATATTTGGTGGAATGTGCGCGGCTCTGGTGCGGGTAGCTTAGTCGCCTATTGTCTGGGCATCACCAACATTGACCCCATACAAAACAGTTTGCTCTTTGAACGCTTCCTCAACCCTGGCCGACAGTCTATGCCTGATATTGACCTCGACTATCCCGATGACCGTCGGGCAGAGATGATCGCCTATGCTGTGCAGAAATATGGCGAGGATAAAGTATCGGCTATCATCACCTTTGGCACAATGGGGGCGAAGGCTTCGGTGCGTGATGTAGGGCGCGCGTTGGGGGTAGATTTATCGCTCATTAATCAAGCGGCTAGCCTTATCCCACAAGAAGCGCGCCAAAAGCCACTCATGGATTACGTCGAAGGCAATCCAGAGCTAAAAGAGCTTTATAACAAAAATGCACAGCTACGCGAGGTGATAGATACTGCGGCACAGCTGCAGGGCATTAGTCGCAATGCTTCGACACATGCGGCGGGTATTATCATCGCAGACCGCCCCTTAGTGGAATATATCCCGTTACACCGCCTCACAGGTACAGACCCCAGCGGTGGTGCATTAAAGGCGGTGACGCAATTCCCCATGGAAACGTCCGAGTCAATTGGTCTTTTGAAAGTAGACTTTCTTGGCCTTTCTACTTTGACGATTTTGCGTAAGGCCTGTGAACTCATTGAGAAGCATCAGGGCATTCGGTATACCCAAGATAATATCCCCTACCGTCATGATGACCCCAGTTTGACTGATGAAGAAATTCGCATGTTGGACGAAACGTTTGAGATGCTAGGGCGCGGCGAGACTGTTGGGGTCTTTCAAGTAGAATCGGAAGGCATGCAGAGTATGCTGCGCGGGATGCGCCCGAAGCGGTTTGAAAATATCATCGCGGGTATTTCGCTCTATCGCCCTGGCCCAATGGACTATATCCCCCAATATAACCGCCGCCTGCATGGTGAAGAAGATATTACATTCTTGCACCCTAAGCTCGAACCCATTCTGGCCGAAACTTACAACATCATTGTTTACCAAGAGCAGATTATGCAAATCGCTTCCGAGCTATTTGGCTATGAG
>WGEI01000320.1 GCA_015492875.1 Anaerolineae bacterium
GAGAAGCTATTGCGCATTTTTCTGACTTACATATAGTTAAATGTATGGGGGCAGATTATCGAATAGTCTTGTACCCGGCTACTGCTTAACTAACGTCTAACTTACGATATAGGGAGGAAGTTATGGCTTCCAGAGGGGCAAAATTGCTCTTGTTGTGTTTTGTATTTATCCTTGCATTAACGCCAGTTGCGGCGCAGGACATCATTACCTATGGGCAAACCATTCAAGGTAAAATTGATGGCGCTACACCGCAAGCCTTCTATACATTTAACGGGAACGCCGGCGACATCATCGCTGTCAGCGTTTTAGGGATTTCCGAGTCGTTACAGCCAACTGTAGCGCTGTTTGGCCCCAGTGGCCAGCTCGCTTTCAGCAATGGCGATATTTTCACGGCCATCTCTACCGACGCCAGTTTGAGCTATCGCATACCATCTACTGGCGCATATACGATCATCGTCAGCGGCGCCCCCGGCACAACGGGTGCGTTTGTGCTCGCCTTGCAAAATAGCACACCCGCTGTCAGCACCGCTCTCTCGCCAGATGTGCCGACGACAGTCAACATTCCGCTTGGCGCGCCGTCACAGGTTTATAGCTTCAATGCCGACCCCGCCGCTCCCGTGCAGGTCACCATCGATAGCCAGACCAGCGGCTTCAACTTCACCGCCGTCGTGCGCGATGCCAATGGGCAGATTGTCGCTGTCATCGGCAGCGGTGTCAGCAGCGCAACTTTCGCCGTGCCAGCCGGTACGGGGACTTATGAAGTGGTCGTCTCTTCTGCAGACCCAGCAACTGAAGGCACAATCGTGCTGGCACTAGGTGGTGACATGTCGGCGACCACGACCTCGTCACCCTCAACTCCGGATGACTCATCACAACCTGCTGCCGCCCAGCCACCTGCTGGCGTGTGTAGCGTGACCCCGGCCAACAACGCCGTTAACATCCGCGCTGGTAATAGTACCGCCTTCAGCGTCGTTGGCTCGTTACTCCCCGGCACATATGCCACAGTCAACGGCCAGAACAGCGGCTGGTACAACATCAGCTATAATGGCGTGCAAGGTTGGGTTGCCGACTTCGTCGTCATGCCAAACGGCCCGTGCTCTGGCTTGCCGTTCGTGCAAGCGCCACCGCCGCCAGCACAACCGCAACCGCAGGCGACTGAAGAACCCGGCCAACCGACTGCTACCGCCGTCCCAACTCAGCCGGGGCAAACCAACCAGCCGACGCAAACGCCGCCGCCAACCGCCACCACTCAGCAGGCGCAAACTGCCCCGCCAGATGCTGACGTGCACAACTTCGTGCTCGACCGCGATAATGGCGGCTCATTCAGCGAAGCTGTCTCCTACTCCGGCGGCGATACATCAGACCGCGTCCGCGTCACCATTGATAACCTGAATCAAGGCATTGGCTCGCAAACGCGCGAATTCCAGCTTGTCCTAACTTGCTTTGGTGATGGCACAGAGAACTTGCGTTGGGGTACAGGCGGTCCCAATAGCCCGATGGGCTTGACTTGCGGCCAAAGTGTGACGATTTTCCACACCTATGATTCCAATCAAACCTACCTCAACATCGGCTTCCCCAATGGTGGCGAAGGTAGCTATGTGCAGTACCAGATTACCGCAGTGAAATTGGGCGGCTCTTAAACCGCAATGACTTTAGCAGGGGCGGGAATTTGCTCGCCCCTGCATCTTGACATCAGCTAGAACTACCGCTAAAATCGCACCATCTCGCCAAGGTAGCTCAGCTGGTAGAGCGACGCACTGAAAATGCGTAGGTCCCCAGTTCGACCCTGGGCCTTGGCACAGAACAGTCCACTTCGGTGGGCTGTTTTGTTTTAGACGCCACCTAGCAAGGACGGCAGCATCGCCCCATAAACAATCAACATCTGCCCCGGCCCATAAAGCAGCCAAACGGTATCTCCAATAAGCGGGAAGTACATATCGTTAAAAATTTGGGCGGCCAGCATTAAATCGCTGAATAAGAATAACCCCGCACCAATGCCAACGGGCATAAAAGCATCGGCTTGTAGGCCTAGCCCGGTCGCCACGCCCGCCGTTCCCGCCAATAGCAGGGCATAGGGCAGCGCTAACAAATGCATGGCGGTGCGCTCTCCCGTTCGATAGACAATACGATACCAGAATACCAACGCCGCTATCCACCAAATGCCCAACGCGATGATGAACGCCGCCGGGTCAGTATAGTCGCTGTTGCTCGTATAGCGCACCAGCCCGAAGATATAGGCGATATGCCCCAGTCCAAAGGCCGCTATGCCGCCAATCACGCGGTTCGGGGCGGGGAGCAATTTAGCCATGAACAAATCGCCGATAAAGCCCAAGCTCATCCCCACCGCTAGCCACGTCATTAAATCGGCGGCCACCGGGTCACTGATGCCGCTGCGCAACAACCACGCCCCAATCGCCAGCGCAAACGAAGATAGCATCCGCATTGGGCGGGGGATGCGGTGGGTTTGCTCGTCATCTGCCTGCCCAAAGATAAGCCCGCCAAATAACGCCGCGCCCCAGCCTGCCAAGCAAATTAACACGAGTATATTTTGTGGTGATGCAATTTCAATTGCCATGAAAAACTCCTTTTAGTGTGCGTTACGGCTATGGTGTTTAATGTAATTGACAAGCTCTTCTGTTGTGGCGGGTAAAACAACGTTGCGATGAATGCCCAATAGCGCTAATTGCATGAAGCGCGTCGCCATATAGCGCACGCTCTGCCGCATGCCGCCCCGTATCC
>WGEI01000321.1 GCA_015492875.1 Anaerolineae bacterium
CTCCAACAGGCGCAGAACTTGCGGGCGGAGAAGTGATACAGACCACCCTGCCCGATGGCGGGATTTATACCGTCGTGCTCACGCTGCGGGGCGAGGTTAGCGGGGCGTATACGCTGTTACTGCGCTATAGCGACCGCCCCGGCCCCGGCGAAGAGACGCCCACGCCCCTGCCGCAGGTGGTGGGCATTCCCACGCCCACGCCCCCTCTGGCTGGCGATGGCCTTTTCATCGGGCGTATCCAATTGGGCGAAGCGGTTGGCGGTATTTTGGCAAAAGAAGAGCGCGCCCATCTGTATACGTTCGAAGGGCAAGCGGGCGATATAGTCCGTATTCACTTGCAACGCATCTCCGAGACGCTCGACCCGTTCGTTATCCTTTATTCGCCTGATGGCCAGCCCATCGCTATGGATGACGATAGCGGCGATAACGAAAGCGCCCTGCTGCGCTTCATCCGCCTGCCAGAAGATGGCTTATATATCGTTCGCGTTGGCGGCGCTGTAGAGGGGAGCTATACGCTCAGTGTGCAGCCCCTATCTGAAGAAGCGCTAGCCACGCCCACCCGTAGCGCCACCCTCACCCCAACGCCGACCATTGCCGCCGTCACCCCCACTTTTTCGCCCGCCATTCCCGGCAATCGTGTAGAAGACCATAAGCCCATCATCGGCGTATTGGCAGAAGTTGGCGATTTTGCCCGCTATCCATTCTTTGCCGCAGCGGGCGAGGTGGTCTCTATCGGCGTGACACCATCGGAAGGCTCGGCACTCCTGCCAAAAATTGAACTGTATGACCCTGATGGCGTCTTAATTGCCGAAACAACCGCCGACTCGCAGGCGGGCAATGCCGCCGTTCTCAGCGCGGTGGCGCTTCCGTCTACTGGCCCCTATATGATTTTTGTTTTCGGCGAGGGCGATACCAGCGGAGAATATGTGCTCTCCTACGGCATTGGCACAACGCGCCAGAATGTCATGCGGGGAGAGGCCTTCGTCGACCGCCCCAACGAAGGCGCGATTGCAGCGCCAGCCTTGCGCGATGTTTGGGGTGTATTTTTCAGCGAGGGCGATGTTATCACTGTTGCCGCCAGCCCCATAGACGCCACGCTAGACCCCGTCATCGAAGTGGCTAGCGCTGGGGGAGAGGTTGTCGCCAGCGACGATAATAGTGGCGGTGGCGCAAATGCCCAGATTGAACAGGTGCGTATCCCCGCCAGTGGCCTTTACCACTTGCGCGTGCGCGATGCCCGCGGCACGGGCGTAGGGCGTTATACCCTCATCTGGCGCTATATCAACCGCGCCCCAACACCGACGCCGCCCCCCATCCCACTGACTATCCTCTCCGTCGAGGACTTTGCGCCAGAAGGCCAGTATATGTTTTATCCATTTCAAGGCGCTGCCGGCCAATTGGTGCAAATTCGCGTCATCGGTTTGCCAGAAGGTGGCCTAGACCCTGTCGTGACGTTGATTGCCCCTGATGGCCGCCCGCTAGCTGATGCCGATGATAGCGACGGCACATTGAACCCACGCCTTATCGTAGAGCTGCCGCAAGATGGCACTTACACCGTTCGCGTCAACGGTTATCTATCCAGCGGCCCCTTCCAGCTCATCGTCGAAGTTTTGTACTGATTACACGGTTTTGACTGAGATTAACCCCACCTTTTTCAGCATTGGTGTACACTGAAGGCGGGGTTTTATAGAGTTGCTCTCTGCTGCGACGAGCAAAATGATTTATGGAGGTTGCCATGTCAGGTTCTGAAAAGCAATTGCATTGGTATAAAGTCGCAGCGCTAGATGCCCTCGAAGAGGGGCGGGTGATGACGGTTACTGCCGGCTTGAAAACCGTTTGCCTCATTCATCACGATGGCCAATACTATGCCCTCGATAACCATTGCCCTCATCAAGGTGGGCCATTGGGTGAAGGGCTACTTGAAGACGGTTGGCTGCGCTGCCCGTGGCATGGGTATGAATACTCCCCCAAAGACGGCACACCGCCAGAAGGCTATGGCGATTGCGCCACGCCCTATCCTGTAGAATTGCGCGAAGATGGGGTTTATGTTGGTGTTGAACCCGAAGCGCCACAAGATACTATCGCCAAGCAAATGATGGAAGTCGCCGCCGATTGGGGTTTAACCCACGTATTTGGTA
>WGEI01000322.1 GCA_015492875.1 Anaerolineae bacterium
GCGCTGCTCGTTGGGGTGGGCTTTGGCCTATTGCTGCTATTGATGGCCCTGCGCGCCAACCGCGATTTGAACCGCCTCGTGCTGGCGGTGTTAGCGGCCATGACGGGCTTGAATGCGGTAATGGACTTGCTATTTTTAACGCGCAACCCTGCTGTGGGCGCGGGCGCAACGGTGAACGACGCGGCTAAATTCGCCCAAGAGGTCGCCCCCACTTTGTCGCCGTGGCCGGTCGCTGTGGGCTGGGCGGCGATAGCGGTCTTATTGCTGCTTATTTCGTTTTACTATAGTGTGGTGCGGCCTTTGCGTCGCGGCCTTTAGGTAATGTTTAGCCCAGCGTCATATGCGATGATACCCCGCAGCCGAGCTGGTTTATATCCCTAACAGGATTTTTACGGGCAGGCATTACCCCGAAAGCAAGCGGTGGGGGCAAAAGCCCCCGATTATGGCTTGCGGTAGGAGAGTTGGACTGAAAGTGACCCCAACACCAACAGCGAATAGCGCCTTGTCACTTGATATGGCTGATATGGCCTCAGTCGTTGGCCATCAAGGAAAGTGCCGTTACTGCTGTTCAGGTCAGTTATATAGAGTTCGTTCTTTTCGATATGCAGGCGCGCGTGCAAACGCGACACCCCGCGTTGGTGGCCGCCAAAGGGAGTTAAATCAATATCCACCTTGCCGGCGTCGCTTTTCCGCCCCAAAGTGAGGGAGAGGCCATCTTTGGTATAATAGCGTTCCATCGCCCCTTGAACGATGACGAGCAATGTCCCCGCCTGCGATTTGATGGTTTCATCGCCATAGACAAACTCAGATTGCATCGCTTTCAGCACATTTTCACGGGTGACAAGGTTAGTCTCCACGCGCTTATCCTCGCTTGCTTCAGCCGTTGCTGCTGGTGGGCGGTCACTAGAGAGTTTATCTGTTGTGCCGCGCGGTTTGGCGGGCGCGGCAGGCGCTTTAGGCATAGATGTAGCGGCAACGGGCGTAGGTTGTTGCGACGGCTTTTCCGCCCCCTGCTGGGCAGCCGCTGCTTCTTTATCTTTATCCGCCGTTTTAGCTGTTGGTTTGGCCTGAGGTTGGGCTTTTTGCGGCGGTTTAATCGTGCTAAGCCGATTGAGTAAAGTCGATCGGTCGGTTTTGCTCCTCGACGAGGCGGGTTTAGTGGGTGAAGATGGAGAGACCGAGCGCCGAGTATCCTCACTAACACGCTTTGCCTCTTTTTCCGATGAAGACGACTGAGCCTCTTTGGGCTGTGCTGGCTTGGAATGTTCGTCACTCACGGTTATAAGCCTGTATCTACAATGTATATACTTTTGATGACGTGTTGTCTATTTCATTCTAGCACAAATCGTGACGTTGTGTGCTGTAACTGGTTATAAACTTAAAACTTATCAAGTTCAACTTGCTGAAAAGAAAAAGCGACAAGTTTTCACCTGCCGCCTTACTGCCAGCATAATACAGAGACCCTCTTAATGATGGTATGAAATCTGGACGGTCAATGACCCCAACATCAATAAGGCATAGGAACGTTCGATTTTAATGGGTTGATTGGGGGGGAGTTGTTCGCCATCCAAAAAAGTACCGTTGCGGCTCTCCAAGTCTGTTATGTATAAATCGCCATTTTCAATGTGTAAGCGGGCATGATGCCGCGAAACGCCATTATGTTTGGCGTCGTATGGCGTCAAGTCTAAATCAACGCCATCATCACCATTTTTGCGCCCCAAAACAATCACTTGCCCATCTTCTGCCGGGAAGCGGTGAATCGCCCCTTGAATGACCACCATGAGGCGGGTGGATTCTGAGATGCGCGGCGGTTTTTTCGCACGTCCCAACTCTAACGCGCGAGCGACTAAATCCTGAGAAATGCTGAGGGTTTCCATAGCGGAATTCACTTTCTCATTATCTTGCGTGGACATACAAAACCCCTGTTTCATTGAGAATGTACTGGTGTAAACCTATTCTACAATAAATTTCCCTTGCGTTTCAATTAAGATTCATTGTGTAATAATGTGAAATCTTATAATGCACTGATGGGTAATTTAGTTTTCAAAAACAAAAAGCCGCCCATCGGGCGGCATCGCTTTGATAATAGGATGGTTAATAATTAAGTGACTGGAGGCGGCGTTGTTTGCGGTGGCGGTGTTGTTTGTGGTGGCGGTTCGGGCGTCGGCTCTGGCAAAATAATGAGGCAGCGCTCAATCTCTACCACATCATCCCAGGCGAACATACCAGCAGCGACGCGCGGCAAATACCATCCCAATTGCCAGTGACACCAGATGAGGTCTTCATCTTCAAAGTTGTCACAGCGGCCATCACCCCAATAGGTCGGGTCGGTGCACCAATTATAATCCTCATCCAGTGGCTCATCATCCTGTGCATTGACGCCTGCACTGACAAAAACACCGGTTAATACCAACAAAAGCGCTGTGGATAGGAAGAATATATGCTTTTTCATGGGAAAAACTCCACATCACCCTTACAGACACCCCTATTATAATAAGAAATTAAGGTTTGCGCTTACAAAACCTGTAAAAATAGTATAACAGTTTGCTATTCATCGGGAATACGTAAGTAAAAAAGCGCCACGCAGGCGC
>WGEI01000323.1 GCA_015492875.1 Anaerolineae bacterium
CACCTTCGGTCACATCAAATTCCACCGGCTCGCCCTCTTCTAAGGAACGATAACCGGAACCCTGAATGGCGGAGTAGTGGACGAAAACATCCGCACCACCCTCATCACGACGGATAAACCCATAGCCTTTTTCGGCATTAAACCACTTTACAGTGCCGCGACTACGTTCAGACATGTTGGAGTAACTCCTAAAAACTACAAAAAACCACTCCCACGTCCATTCACTCTAGACATTCAGGAGTGCAGACTGATTTGTTGCTACTGCCTGACTGCGGGGGTGTTTGGTTCGTGGTGGGCATATGCCCTGCTCAAACTATACCCACTTTTGTCTTATCACGCAAGGGAAATTGCCGTCTTTCCCCACTTAATCTTGGATTTCTCTTGCGCCCTACCCACCACTTTGGCACAATCAAGCTATTCAATGGGTAACAGGAGGGCGCTATATGAGAGATTTACTGCAACAATTACCCCTATTGACCGATTTACCCCAATGGGCACAAGATGCCATCAGCGGCCTTATCTTGCTGTTATTGGCATTCATCGCCATTATCATATTGCGCCGTGTGCTCACTTGGGTCGTGCTCAAGCCGCTACGCCGCTATGCCGCCCGCACTGATAATAAACTCGATGACCAAATCATCGATGCCTTGATGTTGCCGCTGCGCTATCTCCTCTATGGTGTGGCCATTGGGCTGGTGCTGAACGCGATTGACTTCGGTGTGGAAATACGCGCAGTGGGGGATATTCTCACCCGCTCGCTCATCATCGTCGGCCTGATGCTCATCCTCTATCGTTTGGTAGATATTATCGCCCTGAACTCTGCCAGCCTCATGGAATATACGGGCATCGAAATTGAAGACCGCCTGTTGCCCTTTTTGCGCACTGTCGCCAAAGTGCTCATCATCGTGCTCGCTATTCTGATTGTCATTCAAGAATGGGGCTATGATGTCAGCGCCCTGATAGCCTCGCTGGGTGTGGTGGGCTTGGCCTTTTCGTTGGCCGCCAAAGATACTGCCGAAAACCTCTTCGGGTTTAGCGCTATCGTCGCCGATAACCCCTTCGAAGTAGGGGACTATGTCGTTCTGCCAGAGGCGGAAGGCACTGTAGAGCATGTTGGCGTGCGTTCAACTCGTATCCGCACATTAGACCAAGCGTTGATTGCCGTTCCCAATAGTAAAATGGCACAGGCCGCTGTAGTGAATTGGTCTCGCCTCCAGCGCCGCCGCTATAACCATGTTATTGGCCTCAGCTACGATACCAACAGCGCGCAAATGCGCCAATTCTTAGGCCGTGTGCGCGAGATGCTGAAAGCGCGCGAACTCGTTGATGAAAAGAGCGTCTTCGTCCGCTTTGCCGAGTTTGGCGATAGCGCCTTGAATGTCATCATTCGCTGTTATTTACATGTAGCCGATTATAATGCTTATATGGAAGAGACAGAGGCGATACACCTCGCCATTATGGACATCGTCGCCGAAATGGGGTTGAGCATCGCCTTCCCCAGCACATCGGTTTATATTGAGCGTATGCCCACCTCGACAACGGAGTAACCCATGCCGCAAACACTCGACGATTTAATGCGAGAGCTACAATTTGACCATAGCGATTTAGAGGCCAACCGCTACGGCGAATTGGGCGAAAATCAACGCGCCCGCCTGCGCCAAATGCGCCGTCGCTACCTCATCGCTGGCGTTGGGGTGATGGTTGGCATCTCTATTGTGGCGGCTTTGCTCTTTTATTTGGGGATTACCCAAGATAGCCCTATCCTGAACCTGATTGCGTTGGCGATCATCTTTTTCGATGCGCTGGGCATGACATTACTGGGGCGGCACTATGCACTGCTCTCTGCCGAACTCAGCGATGGTGATATACAGATGGTCGAAGGGGTGATAGAGCGCGTCATTCGTCCACAAGGCCGCCGCGCTGGGCAATATCTACTCCGTATTGACGAGGCGGAGTTTTATGTGCCGAAAGAAGTGTTCAAACATTTCATTCATCAAGCGCGCTATCGGGTCTACTGTAGCCCCCGCACCCGCACTTTGCTGGCGGCAGAATTGCTTGAGGAGCGGTAATGCTCACAGCGGAAAGCTGCCGTAGCCGCTAATGTGCTTCTGCCTCAAACGAAACCAGCAACTGCCCGCGCTCGACCATATC
>WGEI01000324.1 GCA_015492875.1 Anaerolineae bacterium
CAGAAGCGCTTATCGCCTCTACAATTAATGCGGCTTATGGTGTTGGGTTAGCGGATAAGGTCGGCTCTCTGGAAGTTGGGAAATGGGCAGATTTCCTCATCGTTGACACAACGGATTATCGCCATCTCGCTTATCAATTCGGCGCAAATTTGGTTGAAGTAGTTTTTAAGCATGGCCAACAGGTCATATAGGAGCGTTGCAATGCGGCAAACGATATTCTTAGATGGTCGCGGCCTCAATTTTGAAGAAGTCCTCGTAGTGGCATATAGCAAGCCCGCTGAAACTGAGGTGCGTTTAACCCCCACAGCTTTGGAGAAAGTACAACGTGCGGCGGATGCTGTGCAGAAATTGTTAGATGATGGTGTAGTTGCCTATGGTATCACCACAGGTTTCGGCGCATTCAAAGACCGCGTTATCCCAAGAGAGCAAGTCGAACAGTTACAGCGTAATATTCTGGTCAGCCATGCTGTCGGAGTTGGTGAGCCATTTGATATGCCTACTGTCCGCGCCATTATGCTGATTCGTGCCAATACATTAGCGATGGGGCATTCTGGCATCCGTCCGCAAACGCTACAGTTATTACTAGATATGCTCAATCAGGGTGTACACCCCGTTATTCCAGAAAAAGGCTCTTTGGGGGCTAGTGGAGACCTCGCTCCATTGGCGCATATGGCGCTGGTACTCATCGGCGAAGGCGAAGCCGAATATCAAGGCGAGATTCTCCCCGGTGCAGAGGCATTAAAGCGCGCGGGCTTATCTCCCGTAACATTGGCCGCAAAAGAGGGGCTTGCGCTCACCAATGGCACAACCATCATGACCGCGCTTGGCGTCTTAGAAACTGCCCGTGCCGAACGTTTGATGCAAACGGCAGATATTGCCGCCTGCTTAAGCCTCGAAGCCCTCAATGGTACGCCACAAGCCTTTGACGAACGTATTCATGCACTGCGCCCCTTTCCTCGTCAGCAAGAGTGTGCTAGCTATTTGCGTCAGTTAATCGCCGATAGCGATTTTACGCGCGGTTATGACCCTAAAAACATTCAAGACGCCTATACCTTGCGCTGTATTCCGCAAGTACATGGCGCAGTGCGCGACGCCATCGCTTATTGTCGTTGGGCCTTTGAGATTGAACTCAATGCCGTGACCGATAATCCGCTGATTTTCATCGATGAAGAGAGTGGGGCGATCGATGTGCTGAGCGGGGGGAATTTCCATGGCGAACCTTTGGCCATTGCTATGGATTATCTTGGCTTAGCAATGAGCGAGTTAGGCAATATCTCCGAACGGCGCATCATGCGGCTGATTGATGAAGCATCCAATGCGGAAACGCTTCCCGCTTTTCTCACCCGTGAAGGGGGGCTAAACTCTGGCTTTATGATTGTGCAGTACACCGCAGCGGCAATGGCCACCGAGAGCAAAGTGCTGGCACACCCCGCCAGCGTGGACAGCATTCCTACATCCGCCAATGTTGAAGACCATGTCAGCATGGGTGCGACAGCGGCGCTCAAGGCACGCCGTATCAATGACAATGTCGAGCGCATCATCGCATTGGAATTGATGGCGGCGGCACAAGGTGTGGAATTTCGGCGGGATATACACGGGGCAGAGGCGCAATTGGGGCGTGGCACACGTCACGCTTATCAACTTATTCGGCGGCATGTCCCCTTTATTGAACGCGATACGGTGTTGTATGGCTATATCCGCACCATGATACAATTGGTTGCTGAAGGGGCTATCGTAGAAGTTGTTAATCAAGGAATAACAACACAAGGGTAAAGCACAACCTATCAAACGACATCCTTCACTAAGAACTTCGGTGAAGAAGTAGCGATAACACCTCTTAAATGTCGACTAGTGCGAAAATCATTAAACGCTTTCTATTATCGCCATGTAATCGTCGGAATTTGTTTGAGGACGTGTAGAAAATAGGCCGGAGCAATCCGGCCTTTGTTTTTAGAATGGGGTAGTGCCAATGCCACCAGTTGAGAAGAAAAATGCGATGGCATAAACGCCAGCAATCATCCCCGTCAGGATACCGACAGGCGTACCGCGTTTTTGTTTTTCACTGCGTGCGCGGATAAGCGTCCCCGCGATAATGGGAAATATCGCCATGCCAATGTGAATAAGCAATGTCCCAAATCCTAGGTCATCAAAGCCCGGCATGATGAAATCCCCAGTGCTCCATGGCCGCCCCGCCGCAGGTCGCACTTTATCGATAATGGTGAACAGTAAAACCACCGACATGAGAAGCGTTGGCTGCATGTTTTTATCGGGTATGAGCATAAG
>WGEI01000325.1 GCA_015492875.1 Anaerolineae bacterium
GAAGCAGCTTTCATTCTCATATTCGCTGCAGGTATCGTGGTTATTTACCGGAGAAAAAAGTGGGCGAGTTTGTTGATAATAGGGCTATGGGTTTCCGTTGCGGGGGTTAGCCTGTGGCATTATCACAATGACCCTGCCTTCAAAAAGTCGGTTGATTGGCCAACATTAGCGCGCTATTTGCAAGAACATACGACGGATAATGATTTCATCATCCAACAATCTATTGATGCTGCATTTGGCTATTACTATCAGCGGGCGGGTATAGAGGCAGAAGATACTGGCCTGCCCACAAGCTCTAGCCAGCCAGAAGAAGAGATTATACAGACCTTAGAAAATGCTTACGCGCAATATCATAGCATTTGGGTGATTGCACGGCCTTATCCAGCGTGGACTAATGGGCCACTCGTTGAGCAGTGGCTTGATGAACACATGCAGCGGGTGCGGCATCTGAATATCGATGGTGTGCCAGTACGGCAATTTTTACCGTGGAATGTGCGCGAAGATGAGCTATATCCTGAAGCAGCTGCGACGTATGGGCAAGCGGTTGAGTTGGTGGGGGCGAAGTATTTTATGCCACCAACGAGAAACGGCGAGATAATCGTCTGGCTTTATTGGAAACCGATTAAGCAAACGGAAGAACCACTCACGGTATTCGTTCATCTGATTGGGGATATCAACCCTATAACAGGCACGCCGCTCTGGTCACAGGATGACCATCCACCGCAAAATGGCCGAATTAGCACACAAACATGGGATATTGGGCGTGTTTATCGTGATGTTTTCTATGTGCCACTGGATGGTGTACAGGCTGGAAGCTATACGCTACAGGTGGGGTTATACAACGCCGCCACTGGCGAGCGCGTCCTGACCAGTGGCGGATTAGATACGTATTCTATTGGCGAAATACAGTTAGACTAGCCCAGCTCTTCAAGGCGTTTAGTCCATTTTTCCACAAGGCGGTTATAGGCGGCCTCAGAGATTTCGCCATTGGCAAAACGAATATCCAAACTATCAAGCATGGCTTGAATTTCCTCGCGGGTTTGGGGATTTGCCGGCGCGCCACCTTGCGGCGCGCCGCCCTGCTGGTTCTGCATCATCTGCATCATCATTTGCTGCATCATCATTTGCTGTTGTTGTAGCTGTTGTTGCAATGCGGCTTGGTTGGGATCCATCGCAGCCCCCATAGCTTGACCGACACCTAAACCCACACCAGCACCGGCAAGGCCGCCAGCCATCCCTTCGTTGCCGGCGGCTGTCTCGGCAACTTTCAGCCGTTGTACACGCTCCCAGACATCCAGGCTGACATAGTTGCGCAGTTCATCAAGCGGCACATCTTTGGCGGTAAAGGGGTTAGATTCAAAAGCCTTAATACGCAGACCGAGCGCTTCGAATTTATCGTTCAAGCGCGCTAATGCTGCGCCTTCGAGGTCACTCAGTAAGCTATTGGCATCCATGATGCTCTGGGCGCCGGACTTAGTGAGCAACTCTGCAATTTCGCCCAGCAACATGCTTTGAATGCGGTCCTTCAAATCGCTGACACGCACAATCGGCTTACCAACAGCATATTGCTTCACAAAACGCAACGGGTCAGAAACGCTAATATCAATAACGCCGTGCGTGATTAACAAAACCACTCCCATACCCTTGCCAGGAGTTTCAAGGACAATGGGTGGGCGAGTGCCCCATGGTACTTGCGGCAAGTCTTTGAGATTCACAAAGTAAAGGTCTGCGGTGAAAGGGGTGCGACCGCTTGTCGCCATCCCGATGAGACCGGAAAGAATGGGCAAATTGGCTACGGAAAGCGTATGGCGGCCAGGGCCAAGCACATCTAAGGCCTCGCCACCGCGAACGAATACCGCAGCTTGACTTTCACCAACGATAACTTGTGACCCCATACGCCAATCGCCACTCCCCCGTTGGGGTTCGCGATAAGCCAACTCATCATCCATTACATTCGTGTGGTCAATAACATCAATAATGCGAGCCATGCCATTATTCTCCTAAAGCAACTCAAAACTTATAGCGATTGGGCGAGGTTCGTCAGAACGTCATCCCGTAGGCGGAAAGCTTCCATCGATTCGACGACTGTATCATACAAAGCGCTAAGTGACTGTTGCAGGTCGCCATCATTATTCAATGTTTCCTCAAC
>WGEI01000326.1 GCA_015492875.1 Anaerolineae bacterium
CTATTATTATGCTCACAGCACTGGGCGATAGTACCGACCGTATTAAAGGCTTAGAGCTGGGGGCAGATGACTATCTAGTCAAGCCCTTTAGTTTTCAAGAGTTAGAAGCGCACGTGCGCGCCATGTTGCGGCGGGTTTCGCTTGACCGCGGCCAGCTTGTCAGCTCAGAGATACAGGTGGGTGATGTGGTGATGAACCTTGAGAAGCGGCAAGTGACCAAAGGCGGCCAGCTGTTGACGCTACGACAAAAGGAGTTCGAGATACTGGCCTTGTTGATGAGCAATCTGGGCAAAGTGGTGACGCGCGAGCAGCTATTTGACGAAGTTTGGGGCACAGATTGGCTGGGAGATACTCGGACGCTGGACGTACATATGAGTTGGCTACGCTCTAAGATAGAAGATGACCCGACTAACCCCGTTTATTTACAGACTGTGCGCGGGGTAGGGTATCGCTTCATTGAGCCGGAGGAATTGCCCGATGAGCTTCGTTAAACTCGGTCGGATATTTGCCCCCTCACAGTGGATTAAGGCTACCTTATATAACGCTCGCAGGCGGTTAGCGGCGCTTGGGGTGTCATGGTTCGGCTGGTTGCGCCAGCTTTCGTTCCGCCAGCGCTTGTTGCTGACCTTTCTGCCGATTGTTGTGATGGGGAGTGTCGTGCAAATTTTAATTGCTGGCGGGCAAATTCAGCGCGTGAGCATGGAGTTTTTCCAGACGCAAGTTGAAGCTGAAGCCCTAAAAATTGCGGCCAGTTTACCAGAGCCGATGGAGCATTATTTAGAGGGCGATGGCAGTGATGAGATTCAGAGCGCTTTATCTAATTTGCAATATGATGCGGCTTGGCATTATTTACTGGTCGATAGTAATCGCCGCATTATTGCTTATACGCTAGGTGATGGTTATGAATCGCAGCAAGTTGCTGAGCAAACACCAGATTTAACACGGGCGGCACGGGGGCGCACAGGTGTTGATATACGCCCCTTTGTGGATGGCGAGGATTATCTCTTTGTGGCAACGCCAATTTTCTACGAAGAGCGCGCTATTGGCTATTTTGTGCTGTCCCGTTCGCTTGCCCCGCTTTATCAGGAAGTTCACCAGCAGTGGCTACAGCTGATTATGGCGTCTTTGCCGGTGCTCTTGCTGATTGTTGCGGCGAGTTTATGGATTGCTAACACTATCTTACGCCCAATTATGGCTTTACGGAACTCGGCGTTGAAGATGGCGCAGGGCGAACTTGGGGTGAAGATGCCCATCGAACGTGAGGATGAGCTGGGCGATTTGTCAAAATCATTCAATTATATGAGCGAGCAACTGGATAAAATTTTGACCGCTCAACGAAGTTTCGTTAATAATGCCGCGCATGAATTGCGTAACCCGCTGATGACCATGCGCTTGCGGCTGGATGCTATGGCTAACCAGTCACTAGATGAGGGGCAGAGGGCGCAATATATTGCCGATTTGCGGCAAGAAGTGTCTCATATGGCAGAGCTGGTCACGTCGCTATTGACTTTAGCGCGGATTGATGAAGGGCGGCATATGGCCAAGGGCGTAGTGGAAGAAACCAGCACAGTTTTGCGCGATATTAGCCGCAACTGGCGCATTCGGGCACAGCAAAAAGGCCTGTCCTATGAAACCGAAATTGAAGACCTGTTGCCCGCCGTAGCCATTGCTGATAACGACTTACGGTTAGTGTTGAATAATTTATTGGGTAATGCGATAAAGTATACTCAACGGGGGACAGTTGGGCTTAAAGCTCAGTTGAATGGCGATAGGGTGATTATTCAAGTGTGGGATACGGGCGTGGGTTTTGAGCCATTAGAAGCGGAACGGTTGTTTGAGCGTTTTTATCGTGATGAGAGCGTGCGGCATGAGTATGAGGGGAATGGCTTGGGCTTAGCAATTGTCAAGGCGGTGCTGGAGCAGCACGGTGCGCTGATTATGGCTTATAGTGAAGGGGCACAGCGTGGTGCGTGGTTCACGGTGCAGTTACCCGTCGCTTGATGGCGGGAATGCAATATCTGCCGTAATGGTGGGGGCTGGCTGCGCCCCTGCTTCAGGGCTAGTTGTCGAGGCTGATTGGCCTTAAAAATCCTGTTGGGGGTGATGAACCAATTTAGCGCTATGATGGGCTATTGCAACACTTTTCTACTGCGCCGAATGAACAAAGAATGGGGTGTTTCGGCTAGGGATTGAGCAAAAATGACAGCAGGTTCTGTGCAATTTGCAGAATTTAGTTGCGAAATTTGTAAAATGCGCTACATTTAGCAGTATCCTACCTAATTCATAGAAAAAAGGGATGGAAAGCATATGTTGAAGAAAACACTTATTATCAGCGCGTTGGTGATGTTGCTGGTTGGCATGTTGCCGCTGACCGCTTTCGCGCAGGATGGCGAGATGTCACCGATTGAAAGCGTGTGTCTTGTCACCGACTTAGGCCGTGTGAACGACGGCACATTTAATCAGTTCGCTCATATTGGCGCCCAGGCCGCCGCCGAAGATTTTGACTTGGACTATAGCTTTATTGAAACCCAGAGCGAAACTGATTACGCTTCCAACATTCAAACCTGCGTCAATGAAGGCTTTGATGCTGTGGTGACCGTTGGTTTCTTGATTGCCGATGCGACCCGTGAAGCGGCTGAAGCCAATCCCGATGTGTACTTCATTGGCGTTGACCAATTTGTTCCGCCGGAAAGTCCGGAGAACTGGGTCGGCATTCAGTTCCGTGAAGACCAAGCTGGTTTCCTCGCTGGCGCGTTGGCTGCCATGGTGAGCGAGAGCGGTATTGTCGCTGGTGTCTATGGTATTGACATTCCGCCGGTTGTGAAGTTCCGCAATGGCTTCGAACAAGGCGCGCGTTACGTCAATCCTGACATTGAGACGCTGGGCGTGTATATTGATGATTTCCTCGCTCCCGACCGTGGCGCTAGCGCTGCTGAACAGTTCATCGGCGAAGGCGCAGATGTTATCTTTGGCGCGGGCGGCCCCACCGGTACCGGCGGTATTTTGGCGGCTGCGGCGCAGGGTGTTTGGGTCATTGGTGTTGACCAAGACGAGTATGTCACCAGCTTTGGCGAAGGCGAGACTGAAGGCGCCGAGTTCGTTATCTCTAGCGCGATGAAACGCGTTGATCAAGGTGTTTATGACATGATCGCCGCATTGGCTGAAGGCCGCTTTGAAGACTTCCCCGGCGGCGGTATCTACGTCATGGGCGCTGCTGAAAACGGTATCGGTTTAGCGCCGAAGCATGATGCTGATGTGCCCGATGAGGTTTACGAAGCGCTTGATGAAATCTTCGATGGCTTGGCCAGCGGCGATATTGACACTGGTGTCGATCCTGTGACCGGCGAACTGAAGTCGGACATGGATGGCGAAGATATGGACGGTGAAGATATGGATGGCGAGGACGGCGAAATGGCGCCGGAGGCCACCGAAGAAGCCGAAAGCAGTGACGGCTAAACGCTTCTAAGTTCAACAACGAAAGCCCTGCCAGTTGATGGC
>WGEI01000327.1 GCA_015492875.1 Anaerolineae bacterium
ACACAAAATAACACAAGCACAATACGTTTCATAGAAGCATCCCCTCCTAAAAACTGTCGACACTGTCTATTATATATGTATTCATTTCCCTATGCGCCAGTTGAGGCAGTAAAAATCTATAAAAATAGCACGGGCAGTTGGTGGTCCTGCCCGCGCCAATAGGCCGGCCTTTTCCTCATGATTGTAGATGTTACTGGGGGGAAGTTTTAAGCGTGCTGATAACTCCCGGCCTATTTGTCTGGGCTATCTTAAGTGACCTTAAGCGTTTAGGGGTTAAAACATGGGAGATTCCCACGCGCCTAGCCCATTAGCGCGAGATGTTCAATCAGCCTTCTCAAATACACATTACATATACTCAGAACGCTACATGAACCATCAACCTATATATTATGACAAAAAGGTTTATTGTGCAAGCCGTTCGAACGAATTTTTAACTTCTGCCCACTTTCCCGAAAACCAATCCTGTTTGGTTACCCTTATGTGACAAAAAGCGCGTATACTGAAAGAGTGCATACGTTCGAAATTAATGAACTGGAGTGATCATGTTCAATGAGGTAAGCCAGGTAACATCGGCACTGGCGCAACAACAATATATTGCAACAGACGAAATCGCTACGGTGATGTACCTGGCCGATAAGCTGGGCAAGCCGCTGCTGGCAGAAGGCCCGGCTGGTGTCGGTAAAACGGAGCTGGCCAAAGCGTGGGCGGGCGCTAGCAACAAACGCCTCATCCGCCTCCAGTGTTATGAGGGGCTAGATGAGAGCAAGGCGCTTTATGAATGGGAATATGCCAAGCAAATGCTCTATACCCAGTTGCTGCGTGACAAGCTCAGCGACATATTGGAAAGTGCCTCAACATTGGGCGAAGCCGCTGACCGCTTGGCGCAAGAAGAGGATGTCTTCTTCAGCGAGCGTTTCTTGTTGGCGCGCCCGCTGTTACAGGCCATTCTCGCTGACGAGCCGGTAGTGCTGCTCATCGACGAAATTGACCGCGCCGACGCCGAGTTCGAGGCTTTTCTGCTAGAGGTGCTCAGCGACTTTCAAGTCTCTATCCCAGAGCTAGGCACAATCCAAGCCAACCACCGCCCGACTGTTTTCCTCACCAGCAACAATACCCGCGAACTTTCCGAAGCGCTGAAGCGCCGCTGCCTCTACCTCTTCATCGACTATCCTACCCGCGAGGCCGAGTTGAAAATCGTGCGGATGCGCGTGCCAGAGTTGCGCGCGAAATTGGCCGAGCAAGCGGTGGAAGTGGTGCAGCGTTTGCGGGAGTTAGATTTGAAGAAGAACCCTAGCGTTTCGGAAACGTTAGATTGGGCGCGGGCGTTGGTCATGCTCAATGCTGATAGCTTAGACCGCAATACTTTAGAGAACACGCTCACGGTTTTACTCAAGCATGAGGCCGACGTACAAAAAGCGCGCCGCGCCCTACAAATGAGCGACCAGCGCCACGATGACGACCCGCGCCGTCGGGGATATGGCGGTAGTTCACGCTGGAGTTAGAACGGTGATAACGGCGCTATAGGTAGGGGAACGCCCCTTGTTCCCCTACTACCGGCTAATCTGCCTGTTGGTCAATTCCCTATTGGCCAATCCCGACGCCATTAGCGGTGACAAAGGCCATGACAACCGCTGTGATGGCCACAACGGTGAGGAATATCGCCAACATGCGAATGCTATCGCGCAACGATTTTTTCTCTTCGGGCGTCCAATCATTATTCACTTTTTCGCTCATGACACCACCTCGTTCAATCAAAAATATGCACCTTTAGTATAACACCTTTGCCAGCCCCTGCGCAGCGTTTTTGGGTGCAAAGCCCCTACCCCTACAGCCAGAAGGGTACATCGCTCTCTTCTGGCAGGTTTGCACCTTTTTCCAGCCAAGCCGCCAACTGCCCGGCGTGGGCAATCGTCACCGGCAAACGGGGCGACCGCGCCATACCATAATGTAGCAAAGTCCACCCTAGCACCGAGTGCAAGGCGTCGTCTAGGCTTATCGCCGCCGCTTCATCGAGGCGCAAGAGCAACGGGCGCGGCATCATGTGCTCACTCGCTACTGAACTCACCAAAAGCGCCTCGCGCGGGTTCAGGCGGAAAACCGCCCCCCATGGTGGTGACAGGATGCTTTTCTTGCGTAGCATATACAAGCGCGGCACTCCCCGACGGAAAATCTCAACAGGCGAAAACGTCGCCTGCAGGCCGCGCGCCGCCCAGTCCATCAGCAAATCGCGCCATTCCCGCTGCAACAGCCCGTCATGGTGCACCACCACCCGCTTCTTGGCGAAGGTTTCCAACGGGAACAGGCGTTGCATCAAAATGAGCGGCACAGGCTCATCTTGCGCCAGCGTCTCCGTCGCCAGCTTATAGCGCACTAATTGCCCGCGCTGGTTATAAATGCGTGCCGCTGCGGTGATGGTCTGGCCGCCTTTTTTCACTGTGCGCACAATATCGAGGCCGACCACAAAATCGGCATAGGGCAGCGGCGTCGAAAAGACAAAGGGCGTATTGCCCGTTTTCCCCAATAGCCCCATAATCACCACCGGCATCAATTCTGGCCTATCTAGCGCGCTGCGGCGGATGATATGGCTGGCCATCCCCATCCTCAACGCCATCGCCTTCACCCGACGGTAATCCTCATCCTCATCGGTATCTAACTCGGCCACATCGGGGAAAAACGCCAGCACAATATCGGCTTGCTCTTTGGCGATGGCTTTCACCGCCCGTTCTAAATTGGTGCTGGAGACCTTCTTGACTTTGCGTTCTTTAACCAACTCAATCTTAAAACCGTATTGGCGCTCTAATAGGCGGCGCATCGCTTCAATGAAATCATCGATAGGCGCATCGGGCAGCGTGTTAATCATGGCAATGCGTATCGGCTCATCGTAAAAACGCGCCCGACAGTGGTAAACGCCATACCGCCCAAACTCATCGGCCAGCGTCTCGCGGGAGAAGGGGCGAATGCGGTTGCCATCAAACTCGATGTCAAACGCCGTGTTCATCGGCGCAAAGGCCTGTGGCACAGTGCGCGAGTTATAGGCACTATCGAGAATTCCCGCTTTTTTGGCAATATCGCTCACCGCCCGCACCAACGACGCGCGGTAGGATGGGCGCATATGTAAAGCCCGCAGTGCCTGCGCAGCATCAATGCCGAAGCGCTCAATATCTTCACGGCTATCGGGGCGAATGAGCACTTGCAGCGCGCCCGCCACATAGTCATAGGTATTGCGGCGGCTCTGTACCCGCACCACCAGTTCCTCATCGGGCGCGGCGCGGATGAGCTGCTGCATCTTTGGACGGCGGGTGAGCGAGAGCAACTTATCGCGGTGCTTGCTCAAGGGGCCAACGATTTTCACAATTTCACCCACCAGCGCATTCAGGCGATCGTCCGCCGTGGCATCCATCACCCACAGCCCGACCAACTCGCGCGGCTTCTCTACGCCCAGCGCAACCGTGCGCAAATCGAGGTTATACACCAGCCGCGAGTGAAAGCTAATGGAAATGGACGGCCTATCGCCGACCTGTTGCGCCCGTAAGCGTGGCGTGCGCTCTACCCGCAAGTTCTTCAATTGCACGGTGGTTGTGGCCAGCGCCTGCGCAAAATACGGCTCTAAATCCCGCAGCGGCCCCTGCAGCACATACTCCGCCAAGAGTAAGGGCGTGGGTTGCCAGCGTTCATCTTCGTGCGCGCTTTCCAGCCCTTTATACAGTTTCGGTTGGCGCTTTCGTAGTTGGTCTAAGGTGATGTCCATCTGCGCGGGCGTAATGGGCGCATCTGTCACTAAGCGCCCGCCACTCCACAGCCAATGCCCTTCATACTGTTTCTTGAGCGCATAAGCTAGCTTGCCGCCAATCGCGCCCGTATTTTCCCCCTGCAAGCGAAAAGCATAAAGCGGCGGGACGGCAGCCGTGACGATGGGGAATATCTCGACAAAATACTCTTGAGTCATTGGGGCATCATCGTTTCGGTCTTTTCGGCTAGCAACATGATTTGCTCCATTATGGCGGTGCGGGGGTTTTAGCGCAATATGGCTGTCTTTATTATAGAACATATCTTCTAATATAAAAGGCGGGTTCGTAATCATTATAAGGGGGATAACGCTCGCCCCTTCCTTATATATAGGCCTACGTCGCTGCCGATAGGAGTGCGAGCAAAATGGCATAATTGCGCCCGTGTTATAATCATCTATTGAGCATCCCCGTGCACTCACCAGCGTCGGGCGTGCAACTGATTGTTGGAAATCAATTTGAGGAGAGAATAGCATGATTGTCACCTGTAACCGCATTCCCGTAAATCCAGAATACGCCGAAGCGTTTGAGCAGCGCTTTGCCGACCGCGCTTCATTAGTCGATGGCATGCCCGGCTTCATCTCGTTTCAGCTTTTACGCCCGAAACAAGAAGGCGAGCCATATGTTGTCATGACGTTCTGGGAATCGGAAGCGGATTTTGAGGCGTGGACAGAATCGAAAGCCTTCAAAGAAGGCCATGCCCGTTCCGGCTCCTTGCCGCCAGAGGCCTTCGCTGGCCACCCCAAACTGGAGATGTACGAGGTCATCCAAAGCACCGCGCATATCACCCGCATTGAAGAATAAGCGCAGCCGCCTTCATCGAGGGGGAGGTCGCCTACCGCTGCAAATTCCCCCTCCATGCTTCCTTTTGAATAGCATCTTGACAGTGTCACAGCGCACCGTTATAGTGATGGCGTCTAATCTTCCTGAAAGATATTTTTTGAAGACTTTTTAACAAGGTGTGAGGGGTTGTTGCCGGTTCTGTCAGACCGGGTCCTGTGCGGCAGAGGCTCCGAACCGTGTCAGGACCGGAAGGTAGCAGCACTAAGGAGTACCTTCTGGGTGTCACAGGGTCGCCCGGCCTGACTACAGCGGTAACAACCCTTCGCTATTGTTCCCCTGTATACATTTTTCCTTCACAAGTACCCGCCCCCGAAGCATAATGACCTGCAC
>WGEI01000328.1 GCA_015492875.1 Anaerolineae bacterium
ACGAACGTATCTATAGGCAAGCGCTGCGCCAGCGCATACTGCATCGGCAGGGCGCAATCCGTCGCGCCAAACGGCAAGTCGCTGACCGCTTTCACCGCCTCATCTAGCCGCATCTTCGCTGTGATGTCCAACGGCACCATCTCATGGCTGAAGGCGGTGAACATATAATCAGGCTCAGTGCGGGCGGTGATCATGGCCATCGCCGCAGATGCATCACGCGGCGCCAGCCCCGGCAAGCCAGCGATATAGCCCCATGCCATCGAGCCAGAGACATCTAACGCCAGCATGGTGCGCTTATGCGCGGGCTTAATGTTATGGAACGCCAGTTCAAAGGCGGTATCCAGCGCATCAACGATTTGCGGGACGGGCATCCATTTCTCTTCAGACGGCTTCACTGGCCTTTTGCCCCCGCGCATTTGCCAGCGCAAATAGGCGTAATACTCTGGGTTAGACTTGGCCGCATACATGCGCAGTGCCGATAGCACAGCAATCGGATGAATGCGCGCTTTACGCAGGTAGTCAGCATTGCGCAGGCGCTCCACCACTTGGCGCGTTGCCTCGCTAGCGGGCAACAACAAGCCACATTTGGTCATGTTGCTCAGGTTGCGAATCATGGCCATCAACGGCATTCGCACCAGCAAGGCCTCCCAAACGCGCGGGTGCGTCAGATAATTTGTCGGAATAGCCTCGCGCGGCAGGTCATAGTCCGTGATGAGCTGCACAACCTGCTCGACATTTTGCGCGCGCTGTGCCTGCTCGAACGCCCAAATCATGGTGAGCGCGTCATCAGACGGGCGTTGGTCATTTGAGAGCGCGCTGGTCTCACGCTGTGTCACCCATTTGAACAGCATATCCTGAGCCGTGTTGCGTGGCTTGGGATGCCCCAGCCGCAGGGCGTCGCGGTGCGTCCAGCCGTTGCGCTGGCGATATTTAACCACCTGATAGGCCAGTTGGCGCGGTGGCTGGGCGAGATACCACTCGCCAATCGCGCGGCGCAAGCTCCGCCCCCAACCGCGTAACCCCTTCACATACTCCAGAAAGCTGAAGAAGTGAGTTGAGGTGCGGCAGACCTGCGGCAGTTGTGAGAGGGCATACTGACGGGTAGCGGTATTATCCGCGCTTGCTGCCAAGGCCAGGGCAAAAATCGCCGTGTCATTTTTGGGCGCGCGCCCGCTATCGCTGATAGCGACGATGGTATCTACCGCGCGCACGCCATCCGCGTCAATACAAGCGATGACGTTAAGCGCATTTTGGCGGGTGAGTTGGTGCTCGGTGACGTAGTAAGAGCCGCCCTCGCTACCCAAAATGAGAAATCGCTCTAGGAGTGCCCATTGATCAATCGCCCAAGCGTACCCTCCAGCGGAGTTTTGCACCTGTCGTTCATCCAGTGGTTCGCTCTGTGGGGGGCGGGCGGGATGAAAGTTTTTCAGATGTTTCTTCATGGGCATCCCCTCATGGCTAACAGTCGGAAAAATGCTGGCTAAAAGCGCCATTTCTATCGGCCATAATATACTATAAAGGGTCATTATAGGTCAATAAGTACCGTAAAGTTTTAACAAAATCTTGACAATAGCGCGATTAATCCAGATACAGCTCTCCCCGCCCCATATAGGCACAGCGCCCACCGATAATCACGCTGGTTATCTCACCGTCGTCGATTTGCACATCAATATGGATGATGCTAGGCCGCCCCATCTCTACGCCCTGCTCGCTGATAATGGCGTGGGCGTTTTCCTGCGGCACGATGCCATAGCGCACTAGATACGCCCCCAATGGACCACTGGCCGCACCTGTGGCCGGGTCTTCTGCAATGCCGAAGGCAGGCGAGAACATACGTGAGTGCACGGTAGCGCTGTCCAACTGTGTTTTGGTACAAAAGGCAAAGACATGCGGCGCAGGGGTATCTTTGAGTTGCGCTTCCCACAAATCCAGCCGCAACTTGATGCGTGCCATCGCCGCCAGATTGCGCACGGGGACATAGACGAAGCCCACACCGGCAGAAACCGCCTGTACCGGGTAATCGGGATGCAAATCGTCAACAGCGAGCGAGAGCATCGCCGCAACCGCCG
>WGEI01000329.1 GCA_015492875.1 Anaerolineae bacterium
CACCAGCATAACACCTGCATTTCAAAGTATACTACAAAATTAACTAATGCGTTACACCCCTTATCTCATAGGCCTGAACATATGTATCGTGATAGTGCTGCCGCTGAAAGGCTATTGGGCTAACA
Source organism: Anaerolineae bacterium (assembly GCA_015492875.1). Classification (GTDB taxonomy): domain Bacteria; phylum Chloroflexota; class Anaerolineae; order Aggregatilineales; family Phototrophicaceae; genus S146-30. Next base: position 126 of record WGEI01000329.1, read on the forward strand.
AACAACCTTACATTTTGGCATTATCGATCAAAAGTATTATAACATGCTCGTCAATTGCGGCAACGTAGTTAAGCACTTCAAATCTTCAATTCAAAAAAGTCAAAAAAATTTATCCCAAATAGTGGCTCATTAAGGGTCATGAAGGGGCGAAAATGCATTAGATATCCCAACCTTAAAATTTTGCGCAAAAGGGCGAAAATCGGTTGAGGAATTGGCGCGTTTGGTCTATAGTATAGGGTACATACAGCCACATGCTTTGACGGCCTCATTTTTGCCGCAGCGGGCCGGTACTCAACCGGCAAACACCCCTGCCGGTACTGGTGGCAAATAATAGGAACCAAGCGTTCCGCTCGTGGATAAACTGATTTTATGAGACGGGGTCTACTTCAGCCCGGTAGCTTCAATTTCGCTATTTTCGGGCAGTTTTAGGCCATAGCACACCAGAAAGGTAAGCAACAGTGAACCCCCAACGGGCTTGGGAAACAGCGTACCACCAATTAGAGATACAACTAGACCCTGCGAGTTTCAACACGTGGGTGCGTAATACGACTTTCCTAAGTTACGAAGGGAATGTGTTCACCATTGGCGCTGCCAACGCCTATGCTTGCGAAATGCTGCAAGGCCGCTTCTACCGCAGTATCCAGCGTTTGGTCAGCGATGCTTACGGCCATCCAGTCGAGTTGCGCTTCGTTCTGCACACCCCCAGCGTGGAAGATACCGAACCGGATGAACTTCCGCTACTCAAGCTGTTGCAGCAAAAAGAGCGGATGCCCGATTTACCCCCATCGCCTCTGCATCGTCAGGTAGAGCGGCCTGAGTATCGAGAATTAACCGGCCTCCCCCTGAAGCCGGAGATGACCTTCGAGCGCTTCATCGCCAATCAGGCGAATAAGCTCGCTTATCAAGCGGCGCTCTCTGTTGCCGAGTCGCCCGCAACGGCCTATAACCCGCTATTCATTTATGGCGATACGGGTCTCGGTAAAACGCACTTGCTTACGGCGATTGCCCATAAATGCCACCAGCAAGGCCTGCGCGTCATCTATACCACCGGCGAGGCCTTCACCAACGACTTGATCGAAGCCATCCGCAACCGTACCAATGCCATGTTCCGCGAGCGCTATCGCTCTGCCGATGTGCTCCTCGTCGATGATATTCAGTTCATTAAGGGCAAGCAAAGCACGCAGGAAGAGTTCTTCCATACATTTAACGCCCTTGTGCAATTTAACCGCCAAGTTGTGCTCTCGTCCGATAAACACCCCAGCGAAATTGCTGCCCTAGAAGACCGCCTACGCACCCGTTTTCAGGGCGGGCTAGTGGTCGATTTGCAACCGCCAGAGCTAGAGACGCGCGTCGCAATTCTTCAAATGTGGGCGCGGGAAAGCGGCGTTTCCTTCAGCCAAGACGTGCTCTATATGATTGCAGAGAGCGCGCCCGCCAGCATTCGGGAGTTGCGCGGCTATTTTTTACAAATGGAGGCGAAGGCCAAACTTAACCCCACTGGCTTCACCCGTGATAGCGCCCAATTTGTGGTGGAAACCTACCGACGCCCCCGCCAGCAAGTCACCCCGAAACTGGTGATTGAGGCCACTGCGCGCGTTTATGGCCTCCAGCCAGAAGATTTAACCAGCAAGCGTCGTAGCCGCCAGATTAACCTAGCGCGGCAGGTGGCCATGTACCTTGCTCGTGAAATCACCCATACCACACTCAGCCATATCGGCTTCCTGTTTGACCGCACCCATAGCACAGTGTTTCATAGCTGCAAAAAAATTACTGAGGCGCTAGCAGACGATGAAATTTTGCGCTTGCGTGTGGAGAAAATCCGCCGTACTATCCACGAAATGGTGGAGTAAACCTTTATCAGAGCCGCCTCGTCTTTTGAAAATGAAAAAGCGCCATGCTCTTCAGTTGAACATGGCGCTTGGTTGTTATAGATAAGCTTGAGCTTATTCGCTGAGTTTCTGAACGTTTACCGTGAACTCGTTGCCGCTACCATAAGCGCTATAATCCAGTACAAATTCAACCTCGCCGCCAAAGGTGGCGGTATAGCCCACGCCCAACAAGCTAATATCATTCACGCTGGCGCCAGGGCCAAAGAGCGAGCCATCGCGGATTTCCAGACGGTAGCTCACATCGGTAGAAGCGCTTGAGATGGTGATGATATATGAAGCGCCAGATTCCGTATTCATCGTGAATACTTCAGCCTCGTTCAATTCGCCCAGCGTCACGGTCACACCCGCTTCATCGACGAACAATTGCTCTGTCGTTTCGATATTCAGGCTGATGTTGCCGGTGAGTTCGCGGTCGAATAGTGGCGAGACCGTCACCAAGTATGACCCGGTGTGAGGGAGCACCAAACGGCGGATATAGGGGTTCGTGCCGGGGCCATTGTCATCATCTTCGGCCACCTGCTCACCACTATTGAAGCTCAAGATAGAGATTTTTGTGTCTTCATCATTATTGCTAAGTGCCCAGATATTGACCACATCGCCGGCTTTACCCTCAAACACGGCATAAACGGGGTTTGCACCATTAGCGAGCAATTCTACCGAGCCATCCACCGTCGCAGCTACTGGGGTGACTTGTTGCGCTTCCAGCGTATAAGTCCCGCTCGGCTCGCCACTCCACGAAGTTACCCGCAGGATATAATCGCCACCTTCGGCAACGGGGAAGGCTAACAGCGCATTGCGCCCTTCGCCGCTATCATCATCTTCAGCAACGAGGTTACCGTTACTGTCGTACACTTCAATTTTGGCATCAAAATCATCAGAGTTCAGCGCGAAAACGAATAAATCCCCCGCTGTTGCGCTGAAGCTATATTGCGCATTAGATGCTTCCAACGTGCCAGTATATATTTCACCGGGCACAATGGTTTCTTGTGCTAGCGTCGGAATTGCCGCTAGTACCAAAACCAGGGCTAAGAAAGCAACTAATAGGCGTTTGTAATTCATGGGTAAAACCTTTCCTCTGTATCGTAGATTCAATTTAAGGGCGGGACGGCGGTAGTTTAATCCCCGCCATTATCCTTGCCCGTTAAAACCTCGTGAATACGCTGGTAAATCTCATTGATGGTGAAGGGGCGGCCTTTCACTTTGGGAAGCGCCTCAATATGGCTCATGCCATAGCGCCCGCGCAAGAGGAGCGTCAATTGCCCCATATTGAGTTCCGGTACAATCACCCGCTCATAACGGCTCAAAATGTCCTGTAGGTCACGCGGTAGCGGGTTCAGGTGGCGCAGGTGCAAGTGGGCGACACTGCCGAGATTATCGCGCTGTGCTTCAACAACAGCCGTCCGCGCCGCACCATAAGGGCTGCCCCATGTGAGGATGAGCAGTTTGCCGCGCTTAGCCCCATAGACCTCTAGTGGCGGGATGATTTCCTGCAGGCGCTGCACTTTTTCCGCGCGGTCTTGGTGCATTTTCCAATCGTCATCCGGGTCATAGGACACATTGCCCGTACCCGGTTGCTTAGCCAAACCGCCCATACGGTGTTCCAGCCCTTTTATGCCGGGGATAGCCCACGGACGCGCCAGCGTCACCACGTCACGGGCATAAGGCAGGAATGGCTCATCATCCTCTTCGCGCGGTGCAGGGTGCTTCACCTCAATGGGTGCGATGCTATCGGGGTCAGGGATGCGCCACGGCTCAGAACTATTGGCCAAGAAACCATCCATCAGAATGACGACAGGCGTCATCGCCCGCACTGCCCAGCGGAAGGCCTCAATCGCTGTATCGAAGCAATCGGCGGGGGATTGGGGCGCAATAATTGGAATGGGCGATTCACCATTACGCCCGAACATCACTTGCAGCAGGTCTCCCTGTTCGGGTTTGGTGGGCATACCCGTGCTGGGGCCACCACGCTGCACATCGATAATCACCAGCGGCAGTTCTAGCATCATGGCGAGGTTCATCGCCTCGCTTTTCAGCGCGATGCCGGGGCCACTCGTTGCAGTCACTGCAAACGCGCCGCCGAACGACGCGCCGATAATACTGCCCATCGCTGCTATCTCATCCTCCGCTTGAAAAGTGCGGACATCGAAATGCTTCAATGGGGCGAGATAGTGAAGAATGTCGCTCGCCGGTGTAATCGGGTAACCGCCATAAAACAGCGGCTTATTCGCTTTTTGGGCGGCAGTCACCAAACCCAATGCCGCCGCTTGGTTGCCCGTCACTTTACGATAGCGACCGGGCGGCAACACTGCCGGGCGGATGCGGTAACGGTGCTGGAAAATTTCCGCCGTTTCACCAAAGTGATAGCCCGCTTCTAAGGCGCGTGTGTTCGCCTCCGCAATGACCGGGCGCTTGCCAAACTTCTCTTTAATCCATTCCAATGTTGTAGTGAGCGGGCGGTCATAAATCCAGTAGGTCAACCCCAGCGCGAAGAAGTTCTTACTGCGGTCAACTTCCTTAGCGCTGAGTTCGTCCAGCCCTTCCTGGGCATTGCGGTTGAGCGTCGTTAATGGAATCGGATACACTGTGTAATGCTTCAGGCTGCCATCTTTGAGCGGATTACTGTCATAGCCGGCTTTTTGCAAGTTGGGACGGGTAAAAGCATCTTCATCAACGATAATCACCGCGCCCGGCTTCAAATCTTTGATATTCGCCGCCAGCGCTGCCGGATTCATCGCCACCAGCACATCGGGCGCATCGCCGGGAGTGTAAATGTCTTTACTAGATAAATGCACCTGAAAGCCCGAAACGCCCGCTAATGTACCCGCAGGCGCGCGGATTTCTGCCGGATAGTCGGGCAGGGTGCTAATATCATTACCAAATACGGCGGAAGCATTGGTGAATTGTGTGCCCGTTAATTGCATACCGTCGCCAGAATCGCCAGCGAAGCGGATGACAACCTCTTCAACTTCTTCATATACAGGGGTGGTGGACATAAGAAAACCTCTTGCCGAATAATCTCTGTTTAGGTTAATTCTGCCGCCGCTTTTGCTAATTTACTAGTCTAAATGAACTCGCCTAGCCTATCATAAAAGCGGTTTGTGCGCTCAAAAAAGGGCGCGCATGGCGTTGCTTTTTATGGGTTTTTTATAAAGACATTACCCGCCATAGGGTGTATCGGCATAGTTATCTGGGTCAGGCGGTAAATTGTAGACCGTATCGCCAAATTGGTCAGAGAGATAGTTCAAGATGCTGAAATGTGTCAGATTGCCGATGATGTGGCCATTCTCTTGCACAATCGGTACATTGCGAAAGCGCCCTTCCTCCATTATCCGCAGCGC
>WGEI01000330.1 GCA_015492875.1 Anaerolineae bacterium
CCGCCCCGGCTTCGGCCAGCAAGGGCAACCGCCGCAAGGCCGACCCGGCTTCGGTCAGCAAGGGCAAGTGCCACAAGGCCGCCCCGGCTTCGGCCAGCAGGGTCAAGTGCCGCAAGGCCGCCCCGGCTTCGGCCAGCAGGGTGCAGGCTTAGAACTTCCTGAAGCTTGCCAAGCTGATTTTCAGGCAGCAGTGGCGCAATGGGATGGCACAACTTGGCCTATTCGCATCGACATTGAAAATCTGAGCGAAGAATGCCAGCAAACCCTATCGACTTTACACCCGAATTTCCCCGGCGGCGCTGCCCCTATCGCCCCGCCCAGTGACGCTAGTGGGCAATAAACAGCCTGAGCAAGCGTCCAAACACACTGTACGAGGTGGCCTATGCGCCGCCTCGTGCTATTTATGCCACAGGGGAACATAGAGGATATAATCAAAACTAAGCACACACTGATGAGGAGTGACAATATGAGCCAAACGGTGCTAATCGTTGAAGATGACCCCAAAACGCGCGACATTTTACAGCTCTATTTAGAGGGTGCGGGGTACAAGGTGCTGATGGCCGCTGATGGCCGCGATGGGCTGGAAAAAGCGCGCACCTATCACCCTGATTTAATCGTGCTCGACATCATGTTGCCGGAGATTGACGGGTTACATGTCTGCCGAACATTAGGGCGAGAAAGTGAAACGCCAATTATCATGCTCACGGCCCGTTCTACGGAGGATGATATGCTACTGGGGTTAGATTTGGGGGCGGATGATTATATCACTAAACCATTCAGCCCGCGCGAGGTCGTCGCCCGCGTGCGCACTGTTTTACGCAGAGTGAGCAAATCAAAAGCACAACAGGATGCTGAAGTGCTCCAACATGGCATATTGGAAATCGATAAGCGGCGCCACGAAGTGCGCGTGAATGGCGAAGCGGTGAAATTAACCCCTAAAGAGTTTAAGCTTTTACTAACGATGGCCTTATCGCCGGGGCGCGCCTTCACCCGCGATGAACTCGTCGAACAAGCTTTCGGCTATGATTATGATGGACTAGAGCGCACGGTAGATGCCCATATCATGAATTTGCGCAAGAAAATTGAACCTGACCCAAGCGACCCCACCTATATAGAAACGGTCTATGGCATTGGCTACCGTTTTGCGGAGCTGGATAATGTTCAATAGTTTGCAATCACGATTGCTGTTAATTTCGGCGGTGGTGCTGGCCGTCGCTATTGCCACCATTGCCATATTGGCGAGTATTTACACGGGAGAGACGTTTCGGGGGTTCGTGGCCTCTGATGCACAAGCGCGCACTGCCCGCATTGTTCTGGCGCTGGGAAATCACTATCAAACGCATGGCATATGGGATAATCGCGTGCAACCCTTGCTTGATAATATGGCCATAACCACAGGCTACTATATTTTTCTCTATAGCCCTACAGGCCAACCACTTTATAAATCCGATGAAGCTGGAGATTTTCCACAATTTCCGATGAATAATATGATGCCACAACCGCAAGGGCAAGCGCCCAATCAAGGCATAAACCCGGGGCAAAGGCCACGAAACCTAAACCCACAGGGAAATAGTCCATTTGCCCCGCGCCCGCGCCCTAATTTTGAGCCGTTTGTGCCGATTAACACCAACAATACAATCGTGGGCTTTGTGCACACAATGCCTATTCCCAATGCACCAGCTATCAATCAAGCGGCGCTACAAGAGAGTAATAATATCAATTTGCTAATTGCGGCGACGGTGGCCGGCGCGGTAGCAGTGGGGTTGTCATATATCTTGGCGCGCACAGTCACCGCCCCGCTCGCCTCGTTAACGAGAGCAGCAAAAAAATTGGCGAAAGGGGATTTAAGCCAACGCGTCCATATTGCAGAACGGGGCGAAATTGGAGAATTGGCCGAAGCCTTCAATATGATGGCGGCATCATTAGAGCGCAATGAACAGCTACGGCGCAATATGGTGAGCGATGTTGCCCATGAACTCCGCACACCATTAACGAACATTCGCGGGTATCTCGAAGCGATGCAAGATGGGCTATTAGAACCGAAGCCGGAGTTACTCGCCTCGCTCTATGAGGAAACGATGTTGGTCAACCGCCTCATCAATGACTTGCAACAACTAGCGCTAGCAGAAGCCGGCCAACTCCATATTGAAATAGCCCCGGTTGATATTCGCCATACTATCGAACAAGCCGTACAGGCACTAAATGCTGACGCGCGAAAGAAGGCAATACGGCTAGAGATAAGCCTCGCTCAAGATTTACCGTTAGTGAAGGCGGATAGTGAGCGCGTTGGGCAGGTACTGAGAAACCTCATCAGCAACGCGATAAAATACACCCCACCACAAGGCACTATACAGGTTTCATCATATGCCACCAATCACGCGGTTTATATTGCGGTTCAAGATAGCGGTCCCGGCATCCCCCAAGAGGCACTCCCCTATATTTTTGAGCGCTTCTATCGCGTAGATAGTTCTCGCAATCGTAAGACAGGGGGGCATGGGCTGGGATTAGCCATCGCAAAACAGTTGGTGCAACTGATGGGCGGCACAATAGCGGTAGAAAGCGCGGAAGGGCGCGGTTCAATCTTCACGTTCGCATTACCGATATTGCAGATGGAGACGCCAGAAAAAGTCTAAAAATTGTTTGGAAAAACTAGAAAAAAGTCCTATTTATATGGATTTTAAGGGGATTTTATGCTATAGTGAGTGCGGGTAAAACCTAGCCGGACTTCATCCCTTTTGCGGAGCATCACCCAAGAAGAAACCGGCAAGAGCAACCGGCGTTGTGATGTCCCCCAAGTTATCCCTCACAACGTCACCCCTCAAAGGATGCAAGCTGTCCCCCAAACAATATGCATCCTGCGAGAAAGTGTGAACAGGCCGGTCAATCGACCGGCCCGTTTGTTTCTATCGGGTTTTACTAATCTAATGAGCCAGCAAGCACTGCAGCAGTGTCTGGCGTCCCTTGCTGGACAAACGACTTGGCATTCACCTGCCGCAAAGCCCACAGCGCCACCAGCAAGCCTACTACTTCGATAATGAAAACTGAGCCATAAGCAACCTGCGCATCACCAGTGAGGCTCAAAACGGTATCACGGATGATACCCCCGCCCGAAACACCCAAGCCACGCCCAAAGGTGACAACCAATGTCCAGAAGCCCAAGAAAGTGCCGGCGCGGCCAAAAGGACTCATATCCATCATCAAACCCAGCGTACCCACATTCCACACGCCTAAGCCAACGCCCAGTGTAATCAACGCTGGCGTCACTAACCAGCGAACGCCGCCAAAGGCCGATAGCGCAAACAGGGCGAAAGTGAGCACAAGTACCCAAACACCAATCCATGACATGGCAGTGTTGGTCAAGCGTTTATAACGGCGTGAGAAAAAGAGGAACGCTACCGTGCCAAGAATAGACATACTGCCCCCAATAGGCGGCAAATCGTGTGGTGATGCGCGCTTCCATGTTGAAGACATCGCCGCCGAATGGCTCTAAAATCGGGTCTTGAGCAAAGGCGAAAATCATAGAGAGCGCCAGATACCAGAAGAAAAAGCGCGTTGCTCGGTTGCTCCAAGCCAATTTCAAATCTGTGCGGAGGGAGGTTTGGGCGTTATCTTTCCCCATTTCATCAGCATAATTTTGTCGCGTGCGCTGCTCTTCCCCCAAAAGCGAGAAAAACCAAAGCGTGCCAAGAACGAGCGCGGTCACAATAAAGAGCGTTTGCAAGACCTCTGGCGCAAAATTCAGCACACCAGCCGCATCTTCCCCCAATTCTGAGG
>WGEI01000331.1 GCA_015492875.1 Anaerolineae bacterium
GAACATAGTAGACCCATTGAGCAACTCGTTAATTTTATCGAAGATGGGTCGCCATATCTCATCTGAGCCAAATTTTTCCGCCAGAATAAGGCTAATTTCGTTAATAGTGGCTAGCTCTCTGACGCGGCGGCTCATGTTGTGGAAGAGTTCGGCATTTTCGATGGCAACTGCCGCGCCACCTGCTAGCGTGAGCACGACCTGTAAATCATTCTCGCTAAAAGCATGCTCGCGGTCGGCTTCAATGCAGATAACGCCGATGATGCGGTCTTTCACCATCATCGGGATGCCAAGTAAGGAGGCGGGCAAAGACGTTTCTGGCTCAAAATCGAGCATAGCCGCGCGCTCTTGTTCTGTACGCCAAACAAACGGAATTTCTTGATGGATAATGCGGGCGATGATGTCTTTTTCGGGGTCAAAGCTGGTGATGATGTCCTGCATCCCCTCTTTTGAGAATGTGCGGCGGCGGATGCGCTTTTGTGCCGCGCTATAGGTAGCGAAGACCAACCGGTCTGGCTGTTGTAAACGGTCTAACGCATGGTAAATGCGAGCGGCGAGTTCGCCGATGTCTAAGGTCGCGTTGAGTGAGAGGCTAATCTCCGTTAAGGCGGACATATCACGGGCACGGGCACGAATTTCATCGAAGAGTTGGATATTGTGTATGGCTACGGCAAGCTGGTCAGCGATGCTCTGCACCATTTCGACATCGTCATCGGTGAAAGCATTTTTACGGCGGGTTTGAAGATTCAATGTGCCGACGGGTCTATCCCCCGCTTTGAGCGGAATGACAAGCTCGGCGCCTGTATCGGGTAAAAACTGGCCTTGCAAAAAGCGTTCGTCTTGACTGACATCGTTTACAACAATTGTTTGGCGGTTTTGCAATGCCCAACGGCTCAAGCTCTCTTGAGAGAGCGACAAATGACGATCGGGCATCGCATCTAAAGAGACCACGCCTTCTGGTGTATAGGCTAAGGCACACTCTAAGGCATCGAACTCATCGTTCAATAGCTGGACTAACACGACATCATAATCGAAATGCGAGCTAATGAGCTTGGCAACTTCTTCTAACAAGCCATCTATATCGTTATGATCAATCATGGCTTTCGAGACGCTAGCCGCAACACCTAATCGCGCGGTTTGTTGCCCCAAAAGCGCCATCACACGGTGCATCTGGCTCACATCATCGGTAATCACGCTATAGGCCTTGAGATTCTCATCATGGTCATAAAGGCCAATCATGGCCATACGGGCGTCAAATTGTGTGCCATCAGCTTTCACCTGAACGATATTGCTCTGCCAGCCCTCTTGTTGGCTAGCAGGCAGAATAACATCTTCAAGCAAGGGAAGGTCTTCTTCGAGGAAGCGGTCTTCAAGATGGGCAGGCTGGTCGGTGCTATAACCAAAAAGGGCGTTCCATGCTTTGTTACGATAAACGACGTTTCCCTCTAAATCGTCAATTTCAATAGCGACATTGGCTTTATCCACTAATTGGCGAAAGACGGTTTCATCGGTATAGGTGGCATGGGGATGGCGGTACAAATCACCATAAGTTGCCCCGATGATACGGCCTAACATGCCGGCAATATCGCGCTCATATGGCGAAAACTGGCGCGCACGGTCGCTAATGGCCATAGAAATTGAACCAATGACACGGCCTTCGCTGAGCATCGGGACCATGAGCAACTGGTGAATATCATAGGCTTCCAGCAAAGCGACAATTTGCTTGGTGAGCATGCCCTGCTCTTTACCGGTATAAAGCAAGGTATTTTGCTGGGCAAACAGCTCACTGAACAAGGTGTAATCGCGCAGGCCAAGGTCATGCCCCTCAGTGAAATTCGTAGGTTGCTCAGCAATCACTTGAGCGGACAAATCGCCAGATTCAAAGCGCAAAAACACAATACCAGCCAAATCAAAGAGGATATACATCCCGCGCGCGGCTAAATCGAGCACTTGCGCTAGCGATTCGGCACGGGCGATATGCCCGGCAAGACGATGTGCATCAGCCAATAGGGTTGCTTCTTCTAAGTGTTGTAGGTGCAACGCCAACATCTGCGCCAATAAAACGGCATGTTCTGCGAATTCGGGGATACCCCGTAACCATATCAAACCAAACATACGGGTAGCCGTACGGACAGGGATAAACAGGGCATCCTGTTGAGAAGGCAGGCCATCGATTGGCATTTTTGATTGATGGCTTTGCATTTGTGACCATGAGCGCCAATGTTTAGATTGGCGTAACCAATCGCGCTCTTCGCGGGTGAAGGCGAAGCCTTTGCCGCCCGTAACTTCAGCAAAATCTTCCCCGACAATAAAGCCCACTGCGGCGGGGGCAATATGTTCACCTAACCATTCAGTTAATAATTTTGCGGCATCTATGGCGCGTGCTGTGCCCTGCAGCGCTTGAATAATCTCGGATACGTTTTCGAATAGCATAGATAGATCCATCAAGTTTTCGTCTCTGCGTCATAGCCCTATTATGGCACATTTCGCCAACTTTGCTGCCAACTTTTAGTAATGTACCGAAATCGGTTGAAATTCGAATAAGGCGAAGTCCTCGCAAAACTTTCACCAGCTTCATGGGGGCGGACTGCCCCCATACCCCTGTTTTAAGGACTAATCGGGTTTTCATATCTTTTTCTATTTCAACCGAAAACGATACACTGCCAACTTTTATGAACGAGTGATAAAAAGTGAAAAGGGCGCCCCGAAGAGCGCCCTGCTTCCGTCCATCGCTTCATTTGTTTAGCCAACAGGGTTGATGGTCGCCGTTGGGGTTGGCGATAAATTATCAAAGGGAATGGGCGTATTCACCGCATTCGGGTCTATTGTTGGCGGGACAAAAGTCGGTGTGGCTAATGGTGTCGGCGTCGCGGTGGGCAAGACGTTTTGCACATTCACTTGCACTGTGCGCTCTACGAAGCCGCCGCTATTGCTGAACATGGTCAGTTTGAGAATATATGAGCCATTTGGCACGGTCAAAGTATCCCATTGCGCCAGCACATCGCCAGCGGTGGGATGGGGTGTGGTGCTGGGTTGGCCAATGATGGTGAAGTTATCTGGCTGCTCTACTGGTGCATATTCAAGCTGGTAGCGGTTGAAATCCTCAGCAAAGACCTGCCCAGTAATGGGCACTGTGCCTTGCAAGGTTTGGCCATCTTGCGGGTTAATGAGGCGTGCCGTTGGGCGCGGCATACCGCTAGCGCAGGCTTGCGTTGGCGCTTGCTCTAATGGCAAGGGAATGCCTACAGTTTGGGCATATTGCTGACCTTCGGCGGTAGAGTTCAGCCAGTTGATAACTGCTGGATCGTCGATATTGGCGACAACCTTCGTTTGGGTAAATTCTGGGCAGAAGTCGTTAGATAAAAGTTGTGTCCATGTATCGATGGCAATCTCTTTGACAAAGCCTTGATCGGGCGGAGGTGGCAGGCGCTGCTCCCAAACCTCTTCAAAGGTGCGATTGAGGCAGTTTTCATCCGCCAATGTGCCGGTCGTCAAGCATACTTCACGGGAGACAATGCCAGATACTGGCTGGAATACCTGTGGCGACGCGCCCTGAACAGCGGCAAGCATAACTTCGTGCCAAACGGGTGCGGCGGTCAAGAAGCCGCTGGTGTTAAATGTAGGCTGATTATCGCTGCGCCCCATCCATACGCCAACAACGGCGGTTTTGGTGAAGCCCATTGTCCATAGGTCGCGCCCGTCATCGCTAGTGCCCGTTTTCGCACCAACATACTGGTCGGTTGGATAGCCAATATCGGCCAAAGTCAGCGCCGAGTTCGTACCAAAGGCGGCGGCGCGGGCGTTGTCATCGGTCAGAATATCGGCCATGAGATAGGCAACTTGGGGCGGGATGGCTTGCTGTGGCGTGCCGCGATCGTTCCAATCGATGGGGTTACCGTCCATATCGGTGATGCGGTCAATGACATAGAGCGGCACATTTTGCCCGCCGTTGGCGATGGTGGCATAGGCGCGCACCATATCGAACAGGCGCACTTCGGTACTGCCGAGCGCGGTTGTCAAATTGAATTGGGCGCTATCTTGGAATTGCAAGCCCATCCGCTTGGCGACATCCACAAAGTGCTGTGTGCCGATGAAGCTCATCACCTTCACCGCAGGCACGTTATAGCTATTCTGCAAGGCGACGCGCAGGCTCACCGGCCCATGGAAGCGGCGGTCATAATTCACCGGACGATAGCCATTATAATCGGATGGGACATCCCACAGGATGCTAACAGGCGTCAGATACTCGCTGAAGCTGATAGTGCCATCGGCGTTGAAATCGCCACCTAGAAGCGCCGCCGTATAGAGAATTGGTTTGATGGATGAGCCGGGTTGATGCCAAGCGCGGGTGTTATCTACCTGCCCATCAATCTCTACATTGGCGAAATCGGCACTGCCGACAAGGGCGCGTATCGCCCCACTTACAGGGTCAATCACCATAACCGCGCCATTATTGACGCCAGTGGTGATCACCCGTTGCATGGCGCTGGTCAGTGCACTTTCGGCGGCATTTTGCACGCGCGGAATGAGGGTGGTGTGGATGATGAAGCCTTCGGAGAACATGGTCTCTTCGCCAAATTCGGCTTCTACACGGGCGCGCACGAGGTTGACAAAGTGCGGATATTTCACTTCCACCTCACGCGGGAGGTATTGGCGCGCTTTCACTTCGCCCATCCACGCCACTAGCACGCCACCGACAAGCTCGCCATCTTCATTGAAAACGGCGAGACGTTGTGGCTGGTCGAAGCCGGGAACTTCTACCATAGTCTCTGGCGTGACGCAGAATTCGCCGCGCTGGGGCCAATCGCCATGGCGGAATTGGAGGCAGCCAACCTCAAACATGCGGTCGATAATGGATTCCATGCGCTCAAAAGCGCGCTCGCGGTTAATCACTGGATTGAATTCGGATGGCGCTTGAATGATGCCAGCCAGCAAGGCCGCCTCCGCCAAATTTAGCTCGGCAGCGGGCTTGTTGAAATAGAA
>WGEI01000332.1 GCA_015492875.1 Anaerolineae bacterium
GTTTAACTTCCGCCCATAGCCCATCTACACGTTTCCCAAGCCCTTTTAGCGCTGCAATGAGCGCATCAAATGCCGCTTTGCTATCACCACCTGCATTTTCAGCCGTTTCTGCGCTTAACAGCGTTTCGGCTTTTGCTAAATCCCCGCTTGTTATGGCGTTGGCAGCTTGTTGCGCAATAGCGGCTTTAACATTATCATCCAGCTTTTTATTGCCACGCAGCCGCCCCATGCCTTTATTCAAGCGATTGCGTGCGCCTTGTAGCTGTTCAACCTCAGTCAGTAACTGGCGGCGGCGCGCATCTAATTCAACGATGGTATCAATGCGCCCTAAGGCATCAGGATCATTCAATTTACGGATTTGCTCTTTTACCCAATCCGTTTTTTCACGTATGAGCGCTATATCAAGCATTTGCTCACATTCTCCTTACTGGTAATTGGTGCTATGCCAAGCATTATAATGTGCCGTCAGGCTCATCTTCTTCTGTGATAGTCGCTGTTGGTTGTGTATCGTCTGCCGCCCATTGTGGATGCTCATCCGGTAAAGGGCGGGTGAGGTCACGATACAGCCGCACTACAGCTAATGCCCCACCGATGATAATCACGGCGATGACTAAAGCATCAAAGAATTCTGGCGTTAAAAAATCCATAAATCGCCCTCATGAAAAAACGCCTTTCCCATGATTCTGGAAAAGGCGCTGGTAGGCCGAAAAATCCATAAATACATGGGATGGTACTATGCTTTTGAGGTGGTTAATGAGGATGAGGTAGCGTCACTATCCCGCCACAACGGCAGCATAATACTAAATGTTGTGCCCACATTTTCGCGGCTATTAAACCACATACGCCCGTTCATGGCTTCTACCTCATGTTTACACAGATACAAACTTAACCCATAGCCAAACTCACCAATAATTTGTGGTTGCCGTGCCCGTGAAAAGGGAGCAAACACACGGTCATACTCGCTATCACGGATGCCATAACCTTCATCCTGCATGTTGATTTGTATACCATGCTGTTTGGCTTCCACGCTAATTTTTATTGGCGTAGCTTTGATGCTATACATGATAGCATTGCGTAACATGTCTTGCAAGATGCGCCGCAAATATGATGCAGAAGCAAAAGCATACACGTCGTCAGGCGTTTCTACCTTCACACGGCTGCGGATATTTTGTTTCTCCGTTTCTGGGTCTAACAGATTAATCTCATCCAACTCTTCTACAAAATCTTCCAGAAAATCAGCAATATCCAATTTGCGCTGCTGTTGGCGCAATGTCTCTCGTACTTTGCCCGTTCGGATATGCTCCAACCGCTCTAACATTTCCATTAGGCGGGCGGTGCGTTCCATATGAATGCTGATGAGCCGCGAGAAATTTTTAACACGTTTTCCCAATTGTTCCGCAGTATCAGAGGCTTGATGGCGCGTTATAGTCGCCTCAATTAAATCAATATGGCCACGAGTGGACTCAATCGCTTCAGTCATTTCACTACGAAAACGGTCTACCATTTCCGTCACTGCGTACCAATCAGGTTGGTCTAATGTGACCATAAAATACATATTGCCATCAGCACCCGTGATAGTTGCTCCCCAGCAAGGCACATATTCTCCTGAGCGATAGATACGAAAACGGATTGGGCGCTCAGATTGCAGGGCTTTTTCTCGCACAGCATCAATCTGTTCATCCGGGTTGCTGACGCCCGTATTAAAGAGCACCGTGACAGCAGACCATCCTTCCGAGCGTATAACATTCAAATCTGCCCCTAACAGCGAACGAGCAGCCAAATTATCCAAGATGAGTTGTTTATCGCTATCGAAAATCAACACACCCTGTCCTAATCCATCAAGGACAGTTTGTACATCAAATTGATTTTTCCGCGCCATATTGCTGCTCCACCGCTTGTGATAAATATCTGATAAAAGCCCAATAATGATAAATGACAAAACCTATTGTAACAGTTTTCGCTGTTTGTGCTATTTGTGAAATAAAAAAGCGCACTCCAATCGCAGGGCGCGCCTTTTATCACAGAGGTTGTTGGGGATTAACCTTCAGGCCGCATATGTGGGTAGAGCAGGACATCTCGGATGCTGCGTTGATTGGTGAGTAGCATCACAAAGCGGTCTACCCCCATGCCAAACCCGCCACTAGGCGGCATACCATAGCGCATTGCTCGCAGGTAATCTTCATCTAATGGTGTTGCTTCATCATCTTCATCAGCATAGAGCTTTTTCATCTCAAGAAAACGCGCTTCTTGGTCACGTGGGTCATTAAGCTCGGTGAATGCATTCCCCATTTCCATGCCCGCTATAAACCACTCAAAACGCTCTACGTGAAAATCATCGCCGGTTACTTGCTTTGCAAAAGGCGAAATATCGCGCGGATAATCCATAATAAATGTTGGCTGGCGCAATTGGGGTTCAACATATTTGCCCAGCAAATGGTCTATCATGCGCCCCCAAGTTAAACCCGGCTCAATTTCATCACCAATATCGCGCAAGGCTTCAAATAGGTCTTCTGATGTGCGATATTCCATATAATCAATGCCAGAATACTGAATAATCGCATCACGCAAAGTGATACGTGGCCATGGCGGGGTGAGGTCAATATCTTCGCCCTGATAGTTGATTTTCAGGCTTCCATTGACCTCTTGGGCGATGAAGGCCGTCATCTGCTCTACTATCTCCATGACGCCTTTATAGTCAATATAGGCCTTATAAAATTCCATCATGGTAAATTCGGGATTGTGTTTATAGCTCACCCCTTCATTGCGGAAGTCGCGGCCAATTTCATATACAGCATCATACCCGCCAACGAGCAACCGCTTGAGATACAGCTCGAAGCTAATACGCAGATAAAGTTCCTGCTGAAGCTCGTTGTGGAACGTTGTGAAAGGGCGTGCTGCCGCCCCGCCATAAATTGGCTGAAGTATCGGCGTTTCCACCTCTAAAAAGCCCTCATCATCAAGAAAATTCCGCATGGCGCGGATGATTTTGCTGCGCTTTTTGAAAACCTCGCGCACATCACGATTAACAGCTAGGTCGGCATAGCGTTGGCGATAGCGCATCTCAACATCACTGAATTCGCCATATTCGATAACATTCCCATCGTCATCGACGCGCTGTTTGACAACAGGCAACGGGCTGAGCGATTTGGCAAGTAACTGGTAGGATTGCACCCGCACGCTAATTTCACCTGCTTTGGTGCGCATCATCGTGCCGCTAGCCTGCACGAAGTCATCTACTTCAATCAATTTCTGCTTAATCGGCTCATACGCCTCTGCGCCGACATCGTTAATGCGGAAGAACAATTGTAGCCGCCCATGCTCATCTTCAATGTGCATAAATGCGACCTTACCCTTGATATTGGCACGGCGGATGCGCCCACATACAGTGACTGTGATTTCTTCTGGATTTTCCGCGTTAGCCGCTTCTGCCGCCTGATAAGCCGCTAAAGCTTCGGCAGTTGTATGTGTTCTTTGCACCCGTGCCGGATATAAATCCATCCCCAATGCTTCAAGTTCGGCCACCTTCTTGAGGCGGTCTTGTTCTACCCGTG
Source organism: Anaerolineae bacterium (assembly GCA_015492875.1). GTDB lineage: Bacteria > Chloroflexota > Anaerolineae > Aggregatilineales > Phototrophicaceae > S146-30. The sequence continues at coordinate 3,552 of WGEI01000332.1, forward strand.
TCGGCTGCCACATGGGTTGTATCGCTCCTTGATTTTCCTCGCTTTTGGACATGACGGCTCATTCTACAGGGAAAAATTGAACACGTGTAGGGAAAAGCAAAACAGGCGCGCCCCCATAGCACGCCTGCTGAAACTCAAAAAATGTACGCTTTAACTCATGCCTTTGATGCGGATTGTGAACTTTGTACCCTCGTCGGGTTTGCTCTCCACTTCAATACTGCCGTCAAGCATTTCTATAATGCCGTATGCGATAGGGATGCCCAGCCCGCTGCCTTTATAATCGCGCACCACTTGATTATCGCTGCGGAAGTATAACGTCCCTAGTTGGGCAATTTCTTCTTCTGTCATGCCAATGCCATTATCTTCAATGGTGATGACTAGTGTATTGCCATCTGCTGCGCCACGCACGACCACCTTGCCGGTATCTTTGGGCGAATATCGCAAGCCATTTTCAATCAGCTTCATCAAGGCTAATTGCAGCATTTCGCCATCCGTATTGAGCAAGGGGAGGCCATCTGGTATATCAAATTCTAGTTGTCGCCCTAGCTCTTCGGCGATTGGGCGCGCCTTTTTCTCTAACCCCATAGCCACGTTCTTAAACATATCCATCTTGGGCGTGAGTTTAAGCACTTTAGCGCGCACTTTATTCGCATAGCTGACATCCGCCAGCAAGCTCTCCATACGCTTCGCATTGGTGCGGATAACGTCCAAAAATTGCTTTTGCATATCATTGAGTTCACCCATAGCAGGCTGGTTCAGCATATCTGCATACCCCCGAATGCTGGTCATCGGCGTGCGCAACTCATGGACTGCGACGGAGACAAATTTTGCGTTTTCTTTGATTAATTCATCAACATCAGCAGGTACTGCGGCTTGTTTAGCCGCCTTTTCCGCTTCAGCCGCCTCTTCCTCTGCTTGCTCTAACAGTTTTTCTATTTCTTCAATTTGACCTGGCAGACGAATAGGAATAATAGCGCCTGTTCGTGCTGCTTCCAGCAAGGCTTTGACTTTTTCGCGTGCTTGTTGTAATGCGTCTCCGTTCGGCATCTTGATTCTCCCTAATTCTTGCGCGTTTCTAATGGATGGGTATCTGCTATCCGCCAATAACGTTCAGCTGGTTGGCCGCTGCCAATGCGCCGCATCGTGTGAATGAGGTCATGGCGTAGTTCTGTGATTGATGACCAGAAAGTGCTAATTTGTGATTGATAACAGGC
>WGEI01000333.1 GCA_015492875.1 Anaerolineae bacterium
TTGATGAGGTTTTCCCATGGGATCATATTGACCCGGCAGTGCATAAAAAATTCCTGCGGGAAGACTATCTGATGAGTATCAAGAAAGAAACGCGGGTGGATTGCCGAGATAGGTGCTTTGCTTGCGGTATTTTGCCCAAATTCAAAGATATTCGCTCTCAAACTGAACCGATGCAGTGGGAATGTCCGCCAGTAAAACCCATGAGTGAGCGCCGAAAGCGCAATAACGACGGCGGAGAACGTACACCAAACGTAACGATCATTAACTAGCAACTAGGCGCGGGCGAAATGCTCGCGTTTGTTTTGTGGCCTCTCCATTGAGGCGTTTGCCTGCTATAATGCCCGATTATGGCAGAAATACCATTAGAACACATAACTGTTCAAAATTTAGACATTGCCCATGCCGTTTGTGGTGATGGTGAAAAGCAAGTGCTGTTGTTACATGGCTGGGGCGCTCATAGTGGCTTAATATGGCCATTAGCCGAGCGATTGGCGCATATGGGCTATCATTGCTATGTGCCGGATTTGCCGGGGTTTGGGCAAAGCCAAGAACCGCCACAACCTTGGACAGTCTATGATTACGCGGCGTTCGTTCTGAATTATATGGATGCGCAGAGATTGAAGCGCGTCTATCTATTCGGGCATTCTTTTGGCGGCAGGTTAAGCTTGATACTGGGCGCAGAACATCGTGAGCGCATCATCAAGATGGCATTAGCCGATAGCGCAGGTATTCGCCCATCAACACCGCTCTGGCCTAGAATTCGCCTCAATACATACAAGCTCATGCGGAATGGTTTATATCGCATAGGCGCTCATGCCCTAGCTGATAATCTGCGCAATTGGTATGGCAAACGCTATGGGTCAGCAGATTATCAAGCGGTCTCTGGCGTTATGCGGCAAACATTTATACAGGTGGTTAATGAGGATTTGCAGGCTTTTGCCGCCCGCGTGCATATCCCAACATTGCTATTTTGGGGCGATAAAGATGAAGACACACCCTTATGGCAAGGCAAAAAGTTAGAGGAAATCATGCCTGATGCAGGGTTAATTGTGCATGAGGGGGCTGGGCATTACAGTTATTTAGAACGCCTTCAAGAGACAGCGCGCATAATGGATTACTTCTTCAAGCAAGAGGCTTAAAACACTATGCCAACACTTTCAATCTGGCTTTTACTGGGCGTTTGGCTGATAGGCGCATGGTTGCGCATCTACCGCCAAGCTCGTTTTTATCAGATAGAAGAATATAAAAGCGGGCGTTATTTGCGCTGGCTTAGCCAATCTCGGCGGCGATGGCAACCGCAACGGCCAATCATCGCATGGGGCATTAGTAGCGCTCTGGCGGCACTTATGAGAGAAGCGCCAGATTCCTTCTTACCTGTGGTGATAGTGATTATAGGCGGTATTTTTGCGGTTTGGCCGCCACCAATGGGCGAGGTAAAAAAGCGCTTTGTTCGCACATCGCGCGCCATGCGGATTGTGGTTACGGGGACTGTCGCGGCGACTATCGTCATTGTAGGTGCAAGTATTCTATTAAACAATCTACCTGATATAAGTGCGCTTCAGTTGATTGTATCTGGACTTATTGGGCTAATTGTGTTTTTAGCCGCTCCGTTGTGGCTCATATTGGGCAATATCCTAATGACCCCAGTGGATGCCTTTTTGAGACAGCGCTTCATCGCACAAGCTAAAGCAGTATTAGATGAAGTTCGTCCAACAGTTATTGGGTTAACGGGCAGCTATGGCAAAACGACAACAAAAAACATTCTAGCGCACCTTCTCAATGGGCGTTATCGCGCCTATCCCACCCCCAAAAGCTATAACACTACAATGGGCGTTTGTATTGCGATTAACCGTGATTTGGCACAAGACTACAGTGTCGACTATTTCATCGCAGAAATGGGGGCGTATGTTGAGGGGGAAATCGCGGAAATCTGCGATTTGGTGAACCCGCAGATTGGCATCATCATAGAAGTTGGGCCGCAGCACTTAGAGCGCTTTGGCAGTTTGGAAAATATAGCCAAAGCCAAATACGAACTCATTCAAGCGTTACCACCTGATGGTGTTGGCGTTTTCAACTGGGATAACCCTCATGTCCGACAGATGTATGAACAAGGCTACCCGCAAACGCGGCTAGCGGTGAGCAAAAGGCTATCCCCAGAAGAGGCGAAAAAGCAAGGTGTGCGCTTCGTCGCGGCCAATATCACAGAAACGCTAGAGGGGTTGAACTTCGCCATTATTGATACTGAGGCTGGTGAAGAAGCATTTATACAAGCACCTTTGTTAGGTGAACATAACGTCACCAACTTACTTCTGGCGACGGCAGTTGCGGTGCACGCGGGAATGCGGTTAGCGGAAGTGGCTTTTCGGGCGAGGACATTACAACCTGCGGAAAGCCGCTTAGTTCGGCAAGTGACAGCGCAAGGTATTACCATTATCAATGACGCTTATAGTGCTAATCCCGTTGGTGTTGTTGGAGCATTACGGGTTTTGGGCTTACACCAACAAGGGCGGCGGCTACTCATCACGCCGGGGATGGTGGAACTGGGCGATTTGCATGAGCAGGAGAACCGCAAGCTAGGCCAAGTTGCAGCGCAATATGCTACGGATGTTATCCTCGTGGGGAGCAAGCAAACGCAGCCAGTAGCAGAAGGGTTGCGGGATGCTGGCTTTCCCGAAGCACGATTACACATTGTAGAAACCTTGCAAGAAGCAGTACGCTGGTATGAGCAAAATTTAGCAACGGGCGATACCGTCCTCTTTTTGAATGACTTGCCAGATACCTACCATAATTAAGGCAACACGCGAGGGAATACTTTCATGAGTACAAATCGTAAAACCACTGTAGGGGTTATTTTTGGCGGCAGAAGCGTTGAACATGATGTTTCGGTAGTGACAGGGCATCAGGTCATGCGTGCGTTTAATCGAGAGCGGTTTGATATTGTTCCCATCTATATTAATCGTCAAGGGAACTGGTTTACAGGTGAGCCACTGCTAGAAATCGATAACTTTAAGCAAGATATGACTAGTATCAAAGGCGTTGAACCTTGCCTGCTCTCGCCTAATGTACGGCATCATGGGCTTATTATCAATCCACTTGCGGGACGTTTTGCGCGAAGTTCTATCATACGGTTAGATGTTGTGTTCCCGGCATTACATGGCACGCATGGCGAAGATGGAACGATACAGGGGCTTTGTGAACTGGCCGATATACCGTATGTGGGCTGTGCGACGTTGGCATCAGCTTTGACAAACGATAAGCTGATGACAAAACAAGTTTTGCGCCAAAGCGGTGTGCCTGTTTTAGACGAAGTGGCGGTTATGCGAGATGAATGGCTCGGCGAGCCAAATAAAGTTGTAGAGCGCATTAAAACTGTGCTGGACTATCCCGTTTTCGTTAAACCCGCGACATTAGGCTCTAGCATTGGTGTGGGACGGGCAGATAGCGATGAGTTACTTCGGGCATCGCTCGATGTCGCCGCCAATTTTGACCGCCGCATACTGGTAGAGCGCGCCGCTATTGGGTGTGTAGAAATCAACTGCTCAGTGATGGGGTATGGCCAGAACATAGAAGCGTCAGTATTAGAGCAGCCTGTTTCATGGGAAGAATTTCTCACCTATGAAGAGAAATATCTACGTGGCGGCGAGGGGATGAAAAGCGCAGAGCGTATTATCCCCGCCCCAATTAGCGAGGCTTTAACGCAGAAAATTCAGCAAATTGCGATTGATGCTTTTCAGGCGGTGGATGGACGTGGTATTGCCCGTATCGATTTTCTCGTAGAGCCTGATAGCGAAACGGTTTATCTGAACGAAATCAACACGCTACCCGGTTCTTTGGCTTTTTATTTGTGGCAAGAAAACGGTATGGGGGCTGGTGAAGTTGTGGAAAAACTAGTGCAACTCGCGCGTGATGCGTATGCCGATAAGCGGCGCAACACTTATGACTATCAAACAGACTTGATTGCCATGACAGCGGCGCGTGGGTTGAAAGGCACAAAAGGCGCTAAATCTACACCTCAGCAGAACTAAGCGGGTTTCGGGGCGGGTAAACGCCCCTTTTTATTTCATACCCACCAAGTTCAAACAGATTACTCGCCAAAAAACGCTAACTTCCGCTACAATAAAGTATATGTTTATTTCTCTCCAGAGTGTAGGAGAATGTGTTGTGGGTACTCATTGGAAAAACATAATTTTAGGTTGCTTACTGGCCGCAGTGTTGTTGGTAGGCGGTTTAGTCTCTTCACAAGAAGAGCCGCCACCGACGCCACACCGTCCATCTATTCCAACTCGTATCCCAACCAATACTCCGACAATGACTTTTACGCCAAGTCCTACACTGACGCCAACTATCACGCCAACACCTACAAACACCCGAACACCAACATCAACGCCAACGGCTTCGCCAACACCTACTGAGACTGAAATACCGGTAGATGTACAAATTGAGCGATTACTCGAACAAGCGGATGAACAGGCTGGCATGGGCAACTATGATGAGGCAATCGCGCTTTACGAAGAGGCAATCGCGCTAGACCCAACTAACCCCGACCCTTATGCAGACCGTGGTTATGTGTATTGGGACATGGGTGAACTGGAAAACGCTGAACAGTCTTTCAGTGCGGCTATCCAGCGGGGAAAACAGGAAACCTATATTTATTTGGCACGCGCGGATATACGTCTAGAACTTGGCCAGTTGGACTCTGCATTGATTGATATAAATCGCGTCATCGCCAATGAACCAGAAAATGTTGAAGCGCTTTTTATTAAGGGGCGCATCTCTCAGGAGTTGGAAGCATATAATAATGCACTCGATAGCTATAGCCAAGCCATTGAACTAGACCCTACTTATCTCGATGCATGGTTAGAACGAGGGATGTTACAAGCAGAACTTGGCAACACGGAAGCAGCTATCGTAGATTTAGATGAGTACATTACACGGGCAGGGGATGAGGCTAATCCTGATGCGATTGCCCTCTTCGAAGAGTTAACCGCCACTTCTACAGAAGCGACGCTGATAGACTACGGAGAGGTTATTACTGACAATATCGATAATGACACCTCCGCAATTTATTACACGTTTAATGCCCAAGCAGGTGATATGCCCGTTATCGAAATGCGGCGACTGAATGGTGATTTAGACCCGTTATTAGTGATATTAGATGAACAAGGTAACGAGATAATCCGCAATGATGATGACCCAGAGGGCAATGGACGTGATGCTGCCATACGTGAATTCACTATACCAGAAGATGGGCAATACACGATTATGGCGACACGCTTCCGCGAAGAAGCTGGAGTAACGCAAGGTGAATTTGAATTAGAGCTGCAACTCGTTGATACTGTTGTCGTAGAAACGCCACCCCCGCCATCTGAAGAAGGACTACTGACCTATGGTATTGAAATTCAAGATTTCATTGATAATCAACAATCGGAAGTGCGATTTCGTTTTAATGGCACACGTGGTGATGTTATCAGCATTCAGATGCAACGGTTGAATGGCGATCTTGACCCACTCGTTATCTTATTAGATGAAACGGGACATGAAATTGCACGCAACGATGATGACCCAGAAGGCAGTGGGCGCGACGCATTTTTGCGGGAATTTGAACTGTCGCATGATGGCATCTACACCATTTTAGCCACGCGCTTCGGTCAGGCTGCTGG
>WGEI01000334.1 GCA_015492875.1 Anaerolineae bacterium
CCCCGATAGTGTGTAGCAGCTTCTCTTCCTGCGCGCGCAGCTCTTCTAAACGCTCTTCGCTATGCTCGATGCTATCTAGCTCTTCTTGTGCTTGCTCGGCATAAGCCAGTATACCTTCGATATTCACCGCGCCATAGCGCCGCTTCAACATACCAATGAGTTCAAGCCGCTCTTCAATTTCATTTAGCCGCTCCGGAGAAAATTCGATTTCTTCTGCATAGTGCGCTAACGTCAGCCCTAATTCCTGCGCCTGTTCAGCGATGCTGTTGGCCATATCGCTATCTTCTTCTAGCTCAGGGTCAATCGTGGCTAGTTTGTGCATAATCGTCGCCACACGCATCAGCATATCGACGGCTGGCGTTTGGTCATCAATCGCCCCTTCACCAGTAAGCAGCAGCAAAGCTTCACTGGTCAATGTGGCCAGTTGCTCGCTATTGGTCAGGCGTTTGCGCTCGGCGCGTAACTCATCTTCCTCACCAAGCTCTAAGCGCGCAGCCTCTATCTCTTCAATATCCCGCCGCAATTGCTCTGCACGGCGGTTGAGCGCGTCCTCATCTTCCTGCTGGCCTCGTATCTCCGCCCGTATTTGCTCTAAACGTGAAACATGCTTAGCAAAGGCACTGCGTACCTGTAGCAAATCGGCGTAGCGATCGAGTAGGTCAATATGGGTGCGTGGCCGTAGCAGCGATAAATGGTCGCTTTGGCCGTGAATATCCACTAAGGCTTCACCAATTTTACGGAGGATGTCGATATTCACCGTGACGCCATTCACCCGGGCAGACGAGCGCCCATTTTTACGGATTTCTCGCGTTAGGGTGATATAAGCCGCCGATTCATCATCCAGCAATTCTTCTCGGTGCAACAGCGGCCATAATCCCCCTTTCGCCGCTGAATTGAGCGAGAAAACGCCCTCAATGACGGCTTTTTCTGCGCCACTGCGCACGGCAGCCGCGTCACTGCGCCCTCCTAAGAGCATTTCAACGGCGTCAATGATAATCGATTTACCTGCGCCAGTTTCGCCGGTGATGACGTTAAACCCTGACGAAAAGTTCAGCTCGACATAATCAATAATGGCAAAGTTGCGGATACGTAGTTCTTCAAGCATTGCTTTCCTTATCCGAACGAGATTCTATTCTAGATGCTGTGCCTTCATGGCGGTCAACACGTGGCTCTAAGCGGTCTAATAGCGAGCGGTAGAAATAATTGCGCTCGCGCAAGCGGATAAAGCGGCTGACGCACTCGCTGGCTTGGATGCGGGCGCGTTGGCCTGCTTGTAGTGTATGTAGGGGCGAACCGTCTAGCGTGAGGGCTAAATCACGCGGGTATTGTGGTGTCGCCATCACCTCTACTGTCGCCCCTTCGCTGAGAACCAACGGCCTATCCATACTCAAATGTGGCGCGGCTGGCACAATGAGGATATTGCGCAACTCTGGCGGCAGTATAGGCCCCCCCAGTGCCAGCGCATAGGCGGTGCTGCCCGTCGCTGTGGCAATCACTAGGCCATCAGCGCGGTAGGTTGTCGCCCAGTCCCCATCGATATAGGTCTCAATTTGTACCATACGCCCCGCAACGCTGCCACTGACGACCACATCATTGAGCGCATCGCCATGCGATATAACCGCACCTGCCGCATTGAGCACCGTCGCGGTGAGCATCATGCGCTCTTCAATCCAGCAATCATCTTGTAACAGCCGCTCTAATGCCTTATCCCATTGGGAGAGGTCGTGTATCTCGGTTAAGAACCCCAATTGCCCGCTATTGATACCCAGCACTGGCACATGGAATGGCGCGCAGACCCGCGCCGCCCGTAGCATCGCGCCGTCGCCGCCTATCGCTATCACCATATCTGCTTCACTCACAGGCGTTTGCACATCTTCTTCTGCCCATGTGATGAATTGCCACGTCGCTATATGGCGCTGCTTCAATGTCTCGGCGATGCGCTCGGCAATTGGGGCAGTTTGCGGGCGTAATGGGTGCGCTAGAATGCCAACACGCTTCAGGCTTATCAACAGGTTGCTCCTAATCGTTTAGATGTTGCCTGAACAACATACGCCTTCTAGTCTACTGCAAAGCAGGGTGATAACGCTATAAGAGATTACTAAGCCTGCCTTCATTTTAGAACAAATTTTCTTTTGGCGATAGATAGAAAAGCCATACCAAATAGACGATGGTCATTGACGGTTCGCGCACTTTCCGTCACGCTAAACCCTTAGAAACAGATTGCGCAAAA
>WGEI01000335.1 GCA_015492875.1 Anaerolineae bacterium
TGGCACGCTGGCGATACTCATGAAGCCTCCTATGCCGAAAGCGTTGCCCCTGCCACACACTGGAATATCGTCGATGTTGTCGCCATTGTCAGCAGTCAGCACAAAACCGTGACATCCCAACATGGCCACCCAACCGCCAACACCAGCGATTTACAACCCGCCCGCGTCGCAAAAGCCGCCCAACGCCTGCAACAGGTTAAACAAGCCATTCTAGAGCGCGATTTTGCAACCTTCGCCGACATAGTAGAACTAGACAGTAACCTCATGCACGCAGTCATGATGACCAGCCGCCCCCCGCTTTTCTATTGGCGACCCGCAACGCTCGCCATCATGGAAGCGGTACGCCAATGGCGCACCGACGGGCTACAGGTCTGTTATACCCTAGACGCAGGCCCCAATGTGCATTGTATTTGTACAGCAGAACATGCTGATGAAGTAAGAAAACGCCTCCACCGCTTTTCAGAAATAGAGCAAACCCTTGTCGCTAAAGCTGGCGGCGCTGCACATATCATATCGGGCTAAAAGGTCTGCTTGATTATCAGCCGTAATCAATCCTATAATACACCTACAGGTTATCAGTGATTAAACACCACCCATAACCACCCAACTCAACAAACTCAACTGGGAACACACCAATGTACTGGTATATCAAAGGCTAACGATTCCATGCTAGATTTTCTCATTGGCAATGACCTCCTATCGTCCATTATTGCTTTTGGACTTGTGCTCATCCCCGCGATTTTCATTCACGAGTTAGGCCATTTCCTCGCCGCTAAAGCTGTCGGCATCACGGTTCTAGAGTTCGGGATTGGCTTTCCCCCAAAAGCCCGCCGCCTATTTATGTGGGGAGAGACTGAATTCACGCTCAACTGGCTACCCATTGGCGGCTTTGTCCGTCCTTTAGGTGAGGATATGGTGCGGCCACTCAGTGCCGAAGAAATTGAGCGCGATAAAGAAAAGCTCCAAGAGCAACTCGCCGAACAAAAACACCAACCTAACAAAAACGAACAACGCTATATTTCCGAGCGTGAAGAGCTATTGGCGCGTGGCATCACGGAAATGCGCTCTGTCAACGAGGTTGCGCCGCTGCCCCGTATCTTCTTCATGGTCGCTGGTGCGCTCGCAAACTTCCTCTCCGCATGGGCGCTCTTTGTCATCATTGGCCTGATTGGTGTTGACCAAATTGCGGGCATTCGCGCCCAAATCATTTTTCAACCGGAAGGCGTAACCGTACTCGAAGAAGCGGGCATCAGCGTTGGCGATATTATCGAAAAAGTGAATGGCCAAACGTTCAATTCCATACATGAATTCTATCTTCTCGCCAATGAAAGCGAGTCTGATACCCTCACATTATCGGTTGTATCAATCGAAACCAACGAAACCTATGAGGTTACCCTAAACCGAGATAACCCATTATTCCAACTCAATAGCTATGTCCGCGTCCTCAGTGTTGAAGAGAATTCTCCCGGCCATCTATCAGGGCTATTGCCCGATGACCTCGTTTATGCCATTAACGGAGAGCCTATTACAGATGAGGCCAACCCCGTAGCCACCTTGCAACAAGCAGCCGTCGATTATGCCGGCCAACCCCTAAAATTAACCGTTTTGCGTGGGGCAGAAGGTGAGCGCGAACCTGTAGAAATCACTGTCATCCCACGTGAAGAAGTGAGGCCTAATCAAGGGCGTATTGGCATTGGCATATGGGATGAATACCATACCCCCGAAGACATCATCCTCGCCGAAACAACGCCGCTCATCACAACCGCGCCATTACCCTTAGGAGACGCCATTTCATTCGGCTTCCAACGGATTGGTGAAACTGTCGGCTTAATTTTTGAAATCCCCTCGCGTCTAGTGAACCAGAGCATCACACTCGAAGAGGCGCGCCCTGTGAGTGTTGTGGGCATCAGCCAGATTGGTGGCCAATTCTTGCAAGAGAGCATCGAAAATGACCAGCCAAGCGTCATCCTTAACTTCATCGCGGTCATCAGCGTTGCGCTAGGCATCACCAACTTATTGCCCATTCCCGCCTTAGATGGGGGGCGCATACTCTTTGTGCTCATTGAAATCATTCGTGGGAAGCCAATCACACCAGAACGTGAAGGGCTTATTCACCTTGCCGGTATGATATTCTTGCTATCTATCGGCGTGCTCATCATTCTATACGACGTACTCAACCCGCTCACATTACCGCAGTAAGAAAATAGGGAGGATAGATGGAAAACAATCAATTCCCAGATTCAGAAAATTTCGATATACCAGAGGGCATGATATTAGAAGTGCCATTGGATGAGCTAGACGACAATAAAGCCTATGAACGCCCCGCCTACACATTAGATGAGGTGATAGCGGCGCTCAAAACCATTAAGGACACCGCGAAAACCGTTTCAGCAGCCATTCTATATGGGCTATCGGGTATCACTCATACCGATATTCCCCGTATCAAAGCAGCATGGCGCGCACTTCCTGCAGAACAACGCAGCGGTATCATGCAATATATGAATACCGCCAGTGAAACAGATTTTGAGATGGACTATCGTGCATTTGGGCTATTCGCCTTAACAGACCCTGAACCATCCGTGCGCATCGCTGCTATCGAGCTACTATGGGAAGAAACATCGCCTGAATATATCAACCAACTCATGCACCTGGCGCAGTTCGACGAAGAACATCGTGTACGGGCAGAAGCCATCAAAGCTTTAGGCAGCATCGTTTATCTAGGCGAACTCGATGAACTTCCGCAAGAGACCACATTGCCCATTCAAGACTTGCTCTTCAATCTCCATACTAATCTTGATGAAGATTTATCGATACGGCGGCGCGCCTTAGAATCCTTGTCCAATTGTAGCCATAACGCTGTTCCCGACCTCATTCAAGAAGCCTATCATAGCAGCGAGGCAGAAATGCGGATTAGTGCGATTTTTGCTATGGGGCGCACCTGTGACGATGAAGCATGGGAAGAGCTGGTTCTCCGCGAACTCGACAGTGATAACGATGAGATGCGCTATGAAGCGGCACGTGCCGCAGGAGAGCTTAGCCTCAAGGCGGCAATTCCCGCTTTAAGCCGCCTTGTCCTAGAGCCAGACCGCGATTTACAGGAAATAGCTATCTGGGCGCTAGGGGAAATTGGCGGCAACGAAGCTGTTCGCATCCTCAGTCATATCGCCGAAATCGCTGATGAGCACAATGACGAGGAATTAGCGCAATCCGTTGAAGATGCGCTCGGCATCGCCAGTTTATCATTTGGCGAGTTCTTCGCATTCAATCTTGATGATGAATGGAATGAAGATTAACTAATCTAATCCCCCAATAGCTTATCCTCACCGCCCGGCGCCATGTCGGGCGGTTCTCTGTCAAAATATCGTGAACGCACAACTCGCCGAACTCATCAGTATTTTCACCAACAACATCGCCCCCATTCTCATCGTCGCTGGGGTAGGGTACTGGACTGGCCGCCAGCTCAATATCAAGGGTGATTCACTCGGCAAGCTCATTTTCAACGTATTCTCTCCAGCGCTAGTTTTTCATTTACTTTCCACCAGCGCCATCGATGGGCAAGAGTTCAGCACCATTCTAATCGCCACCATCCTATTTCAGCTCATCATGGCCATCATCGCCACTGCCATCATGCGCCACATATCGTCCAATCGCATTCATCGGGCCAGCATCACCTTGAGCGCATTTTGCCTCAATGCTGGTAACTATGGGCTATCGTTAGTCCTATTCGCATTTGGGGAAGAGATATTGGCCAGAGCAGTCGTGGTTTTCATCGCTAATGTCATACTCAACAACACATTAGGGGTTTATATTGCATCTAGCGGTCGCCGCCCACCTCTAGCAGCCGTCAAAAGTATCCTCAAAGTGCCGGCAGTCTACGCCACTTTGCTCGCCTTCATCGTCAAAAGCCTGAATATCACTGTACCTTTACCGCTATCGCGCTCGGTAGAGTTAATGGGAAACGCTGCCATTCCCGCCATGCTCATCTTGCTAGGGCTACAGCTACGCCAAACAACCAGCATCGCCTATCCGAAGCTCATCAGCTTAAGTGTTGTGCTTAAATTACTTCTAGCCCCCGTTATAGCGATTGGTATAGCCATCCTGTTAGGGTTAAATGACTTCGCCCTTACCGCCTTCATTGTACAAGCAGCGACACCGACCGCCGTCGTCACCATCGTCCTAGCTGGCGAGTTCGAACTCGATACCAACCTAACCAGCGCCATCATCCTCGTGACAACCCTACTCAGCCCACTGAGCCTCTCAATCATTATCTTGCTACTACAACAAACGGTATTGCAATAAACAAAGAGGGCGCCTACATTCCAGCGCCCTCCGACATTTATGACATGCGGAACATAGTCTGGAGCTTCATCGCCAGCCCCATATCGCCCTGAATTTTTATCTTACCGCTCATGAAAGCCTGCATCGGATTCATCTGACCTGTGGTCACCGCATACCAATCATCCGCAGCCGCCTTAAGCGTCATTTTGGGGTTCTCAATCGTCCCTTCGCCCGCTTCTGCTGTCCCGTTTTGTACCTTGAGCCAGAAGTTGCCGCCATTATCGCCGCTCAGCTCAAATTGAATGGCAGCATCAACCCCTTCAGCCTTTTCTGGCACAAAACGCTCAACCATTTGGGGGAACAAACCCGCAATTTCTTCTTTAGTAGCCATTATTCGCTCCTTTTAAGACATTTCAGCTTAAGATGGATATATAATTATCCAACAACACCTATAGTATAAATTAGACTAAACGGTAAGAAAACTACAAGTTGTCCAATATCTGCATTTTGCCAAAAACAACCCGTCCAGCGAGTGCATCAGCTAAATAGCAAACAATTAAACACTATCCTATGAAATCAA
>WGEI01000336.1 GCA_015492875.1 Anaerolineae bacterium
AGGTTGAGCCGCGCGGCGATTTTTTCGTCGTAATGTCGCTGTGTCATCGTTCCTGCTTGATGGTTGACGGATATAAAGTGAATAACATTGTATGCCGCCATCATCTAGGACAAAAGGGCTAATTGGGGGGAGATGTGGGGGGTATTTTGTGGCGATGGCGGTTACATGAAATGGGATATTGAGTGCCTCTTGGTCATGTTTGCTGAAGTTCATTACCATGAAGCCGACAATACGCCCATCAGAGGTGCGGCGTTCAAATATATCCTCAGCGATTTCTTCCATGCTTGCGGGCACATTCTCAAAAACCACTTCTAATATATCACCCTCTTTGTCATACCAGACTTTCATACTTGCCATAATATTGAACCTTTCTGCGGATATATCAGTTGTTCCTCACGCATTATTGTCCTCATATGGGGTAGCGAAGTATGAACGCGCTTAAGGGGAACGGCGCGGCGATACCATCCCCCTTTTGCTACGGGCGATAATCGGGATTTTCGCGGACAATGAGGGCGGCGCAATCATGAGAGCGCGGGTCGGTGATGTGATTATAGAGGATGCCGCGCGGGCGAAAGCCGTTGTGTATTTGCATCGATAGTGTCGGGTCGGTGAGTTCGCCTTGCGCCACAAGGTCGACATAGGTTTCGATGCTCATTTGGTCATGATAGCGCTCATAACCCGGCAACATGCCGCCGGCAATCTCGCCGCGCAAGTTCAGCTTCTTCACCAGTTCCATGCGAGCGCGGTAGAGCGCGCTGCCCACGCCGCGACGACGGTAATCGGGATGCACCATTAAATCTGCGCCATAGAGCCATTCGCCATCGGGTTCATGGGTAGTGAGCCAACCGTGACCAATCGCTTCCATGAAGGTGTGTTGAATGTGGTCAAAATCGAAGTGACGGCGCAAGGTCGTTGTAGAGCCGACGATGACCTGTTGGCCGTCTTCTTCTAGCAGGGCGACGAATTGCCCCTCTGGGAAGGTTGCAATATGGCGGCGGTATTTTTCTGCCGTGAACAGCTCTTCATCGGTGAGTGTGGGGAAGATGAGTCGTTGTAACGCTTCTAGCTGTTCAACATGTTCCTCAGTGGTGTTGGTCACTGTCACGGCGCTCATGACAAGCCTCCGATAAAGACCGTCTTCGTCTCCATATAGTCCTCTAGGCCTTCCTGCCCGCATTCGCGCCCGATGCCGCTTTGTTTAACACCACCGAAGGGCGCTTCTGGCGTGGCAGGTAGCCAATCGTTGACGCATACCATACCATACTCTAGGCGCTCGCTGAGGTAAGTGGCGGCGTTTAGGTCATGGGTATAGACGAATGCGGTCAAGCCGTATTCGGTGGCGTTAGCACGGGCGAGGGCTTCGTCAAGGTCGTCGAAGGGGATGACGGGCAGCACGGGGCCGAATATCTCTTCATGGTAGATGTTCATCTCAGCGTTAACGCCAACTAGCACGGTGGGTTCGTAAAAATAGCCGCGCGGCAAGTGTTGCGGGCGCTTGCCACCTGTGAGCACCTGCGCGCCTTTTTCGCCCGCCTGTGTTACTAGTGCTTCCACACGGTCGCGTTGGCGGGCGTTGATGAGCGGCCCAACCTGTGTTTGCGGGTCTAGGCCATCACCAATGACGACCTGCGCGCTGAGTTTGGCGACACGCTCGATAAACGCTTCGGCAATGCGGCTGTGGACATAGAAACGCTGGGGCGAAACGCAAACCTGCCCGCAGTTACGGTACTTCCACTGTACCGCTTTTTCCGCCATGTCGTTGATGTGCACGTCGGGCATGACGATGACCGGCGCATTGCCCCCTAACTCTAAGCTGAGGCGGGTGACGGTGCGGGCAGCGCCTTCCATCAGCAACTTGCCGACGCGCGTGCTACCGGTAAAACTGATTTTGCGCACGCGCGGGTCATCTAGCATGGCTTGCCCCATACCGTCTGGGTCGCCATTGATGCAGTTAATGACGCCGTGGGGCGCGCCCGCTTCGTGGAGGGCGGCGGCCAGCAAAAAGCCGCTACGGGGCGTATATTCTGACGGGCGACCGACAACCGTGCAGCCAGCCGCCAGCGCCGCCGACCATGCGCGCACCAGATTATAGACGGGGAAGTTCCATGCGGTGATTGTGCCCACGACGCCCACCGGCACTTGTGTGACGTGGATACGGCGGCCAGCCGCCCGCGCTGGTATGATGCGGCCATAGGCGCGTTTGCACTCTTCGGCGTTCCATTTGAGATAGTTAGTGGCGCTGCGCCATTCTGCTAACGCTTCGCTGTAGGGCTTGCCGCTCTCTTCGGTGGTGATACGGGCGAAACTTTCAGCATGGTCGAGGATGGATTCAGCGGCTGCCCACAGAATTTCGGCGCGTTCGTAGGGGGTCGTGCGCGACCACGTTTCGAAGGCTTTGGCCGCGGCGTCTATGGCGGCTTCGGCGTCACGGCGGTCGCCAAAAGGCACTTGCTCAATAACCGCTTCTGTGGCGGGGTTCACAAGCTCCCACGTCCCGCCGCCGAGCGCGTCTACCCATTGGCCATCTATCAATTGCTTAAAAATATATTTCGACATAACCTATCCTATTGGCAAAAAGAACAGTTTGGCGCGATGCCTTAATGGTAACGCAAAATGGGCGTTGTGGGGAGTTTTCAGCTCAATCTTGATGGATGAAAAAATACAAACGGCTCTATCGCAGGGGCGAGATTTGCGTTAGGATGCAGAAAAATGTGGAGAGATGGAGTGTGCGCCGATGCCCGTTACCCGTGACCCCTTAACTGAAGTTGCCGACGATGTTTTTCAGCTGCGCTTGCCGCTGCCCTTCGCCCTAAATCATGTCAATGTATATTTGCTGCGGGGCGAAGAGGGCTGGGCGGTTGTCGATTGTGGCATTCACTACGCGGCGGGCGAGGCCGCATGGCGAGAGGCATTGGCGCGCTTGGGGCTGGGCTTCGGCGATATTCGCCAGATTGTCCTCACACATGCCCATCCCGACCATTACGGCATGGCGGGCTGGTTACAGGCGCGCATCATGGAAGAGACGGGCGAACTGATACCCGTTCAGCTTTCCGAACGGGAGGCGCAGTTTGTCGAGGTGGTTTGGGTTGGCGAGTACCAGCAGGCGGCGTTCCAGCGCTATATTGAGCAGACGGGCGTACCCGATGAACAGGCGCGGATTGTGGCCGATAGCATGGGGCATACGCGGCGGATGACGCGCCCGCTGGCGGAACGCTTGACCCATATTGCGGCGGATAGCGTCATCAAATTGGGCGGGCGGCACTTTCGGGCGATTCATGCGCCCGGCCACGCTGATGGCCAACTGCTCTTCTATGACGAGGCCGACCGCTTACTACTCTCTGGCGATCATGTGCTGATGAAAATTACGCCCAATATCGGCGTATGGCAGCACAGTGACCCCGACCCGCTGGGGCGCTTTCTGGCGTCGTTGCGGGCGTTGGCGGGGCTGGATGTGCGCTTGGCGTTGCCCGGCCACCGCCGTTTGATTGAAGATTGGCGCGGGCGGCTGGATGAGTTATTGGTGCATCACGAGGCGCGCTTGGGGCATACATTGGACGCGCTGGCCAAAGGCGCGACGACGGTCTATGAGGTGAGTTTGCACGTTTTCGAGAGCGAGCGCTTCACCGCCCATGAGTGGCGCTTTGCCGTCGCTGAGACGCTGGCACATTTAGAGCGTTTGCGGCTGATGGGACAAGCACAGTGTGAGGGCGACCGCTGGCGCTTGGCTTAGCGCAGGGCGAGTAGCTCTCCTGTGCCCTCTATCGTGAAGCGTAGACCAAAGTAGGCCATGAGCAAAATGGTGAACAGCATCAGCAAGCGTGAGATGCGCGGGTTCAGGCCGCCCAAACGATCGAAGAGCATGACCAGCAGCACTAGGCCAGTGATGAACGTGCCATAGAAAGCGGCGAGCAGCGAAAGGCCGTGCACGAGCGATTGGTTGAGCGCTTCTATCAATAGCGGCCCCGTGATTGTGCTCCAGAAGAGATAAGGGCCAGGGCTGAGGGCGTTGATGAGTAGCGCTTTGCTGAAGATGGCGCGGCGAGAGGGTGCAATAGCTATGACCTCGCTCTCTGTTTTTTGCCCCAGATAAACCCCGCTTCGCCACGATTGCCAGCCCATCCACGCTAGCCAGAGCAGGAATAATCCGCCACCGCTGCGAATGAGGGCGAGTGCGGCCTCTGGCAGGCTACCCAATAAAAAGACCAGCAAAATGATAATCGGTATATCCACGATTAGCGGGCTAAAAGCCGCGACGATGCTTTGCCGCCAGCGGTAGGCCAATGTGTTGCTGATGAGATAGGCTTGTAAGGGGCCGGGGATCAATACAGCGGAGAGGCCTAAGCTAATTGCAGGCAAAACGAAGGCTTCTAGCATGAGATGTCCTTTACTTGCGGTGTGTATAACGGGCTACAGGTTATAGCATAGCGTAATTTGGGTGACAATGGGCAAACCAAAGCTCACCATTTTGTCTCTCGCAGGGGATGGATGTGGCCTCTATAATGGCGATATAGCGAAGGAGTAATCGCGTTTATGACGACGCTTATCACGGGTGGTGCTGGCTTTATCGGTAGCTATGTGGCGAAGGCGTTGCTAGCACAAGGCCGTTCTGTGCTCATCCTCGATAATTTTGACCCCTATTATGACCCGCAGTTGAAGCGCCAGCGTGTTGATTGGCTGCGCGCGGGTGGCGCTGTGACAGTGGTTGAGGGCGATGTGCGCGATGTGCCGTTATTGGAAAGCCTGTTCAAAGCGCATGGCGTGCGTGAGGTGGTGCATCTGGCGGCGATGCCCAATGTGCGCTATAGCGTTGGACGAGAACGGCTCTATGTGGATGTGAACACCACTGGCACGCTGAACGTGTTGGAATTGGCGAAAGCGCATGAGGTGCGGCAGTTTGTTTTGGCCTCCACCAGCTCGGTTTATGGACAGACGGAGCGCATGCCCTTTCAAGAGGATGACGCTGCCGACCGCCCGCTAGCGGCTTATCCCGCCAGCAAGCGCGCCGCCGAACTGTTGGCGCATATGTATTACAATCTCTATGGGCTAAATATCACCATTCTGCGTTTCTTCAATGTTTATGGCCCGATGGGGCGGCCTGATATGATGCCCTTGCGGTTGATGAAAGCTGCCTTCAGTGGTGAGCAGATGACGTTCTTCAATGGCGGTGATATTAAGCGCGATTGGACATATATTGATGATACAGTCAACGGTGTACTGGCGGCATTGGAGAGGCCGCTGGGCTATGAGGTGATTAACTTGGGGATTGGTAGCCCTATCTCCCTCAGCGATTTTGTCAGCATCATTGAAGCGTACACTGGGCGGAAAATTAACGCGGTAGCCGTGCCAACGCCGCCCAGTGACCCCCTGATTACCTACTGTGACAATACGAAAGCGCGAGAACTCCTCAACTTTGCGCCACAGGTAGACCTACGCCAGGGCTTATGGCGCACATGGGAATGGTATCGTGACACTTACCGCCCGCGCTAGTTGTACGCCTTCAACGCGGGGTGATGAGGTGCACTTCCCGCGCATTGAGCGGCTGGATTGGGCGGGCGTTATAGGGATAGCGCGCAGTGAAAATATCAATTTGCTCTTGTGTGATGGTCACTGGCTCGTCACAGAGAAACCACTGAACGCCCTCGCTGCATGGTGGGGTGGTCAATGAACCGCGATAACTGAAGAAGCGGGGCGATGGCGGCAATAGCTCGTTGAGATGGAGCATCGCCGTAGGTTGTGGCGGTGGCGTGTCTGTCACGGTTGGGATTTCCGCGAAGATTTGACCATAAGCTGGGGGCGATTGTTCCCCAACTTCTAGCAAAACGCCAACGACTAGTAGCTGCCCATCCGCATCTGTATGGACAAAGTGTAGCTCCATTGCGGCGCGCTGATTATCGATGGTATGCTCTGCGGGGTGGTGGAAGTGGAATTGCTGGAGGTTATAGCGCCGCCCTTCATAACAAACATAAGCGCCTGTATCACAATCAATTTGAATGGTGAAGCCATTATCAAACAGGCGCAGCGCAGTGACGCCATAGTGCAAGCTGATGCTGGCAGTGTGCTTTTGGTAGGTTGTGATGTCGATGGGCGACTGAGCTTGCCCTTCACGACAGGGCTGGTAACTTGGGGCTAAGGATGCCCAATGTGAGGGGCCAGTATCTCCCGCATAACTCCAGCACGGTTTCGCCATAAAACATATCCTCATCGTCTTTATCCACTGAATTCCCCCGATTATATAGGTAACTTACTGGCTTATGCCAGAAATTAACCGTTTTATAACC
>WGEI01000337.1 GCA_015492875.1 Anaerolineae bacterium
GCATCTGCTTGCTCTTCAATAATGACCATAATTGCAAGCGCTCGTTGAACCCCCGCTTTGATGAGTACATTCTCATCTGTAGGGTTGCCGTGAATAACCCTGAAGCCACGTTTCAAAAGCTCGCTTGTATAGGTGTTATCATTGCTGATAATCACAAAGGGGCGTTTAGGGTCTAATTTATTGATCGAATGCATGGCCAATCTACCGCAACCCGCAATAATGAAATGTTGCGATAGCTCCTGCACCGCTTCCTCAGATTCCAGCAGCGAATACGTTTTATCACTGGACGGCGGTTTGAATGGAGTGAGTAGCTTTTGCCATGTGATGATGTTAGGTTGTTGTTTTGCCCCCTTTTGTGCCGTTTTTTGTATGGCGCGTATGCGCCACGCTGGAGCAACCGCTAAGATAATATCCCCCTCATGCACAATATAATCTTCACCGGGTGCGTAAGTAAAATGCCCATCCTCATGGCGGATACCTATAACCCCAGCATCAAAATGATTTCTCAAATCTAGTTGGCGCAACCGTTTGCCAATCCAAGGCGAATCTTCGCCCATATTCAGTTGCGTAATTTGGTATGGCGAGTGATAGTCAAACAGGATTTTTGTGAAATAATCGTTTACCACAGGACGCAAGGTGGCACTATTCATAAATTGACCCGCTACCTCAAAGGGAGTAATGGCTTCATGAGCGCCAACCCGCAGCATTTTGGGGGCGAGGTTTGCATTATGTGTCGAGGCGGTGATGAATAGGGCGGGATTCATGTTGTGCGCTGTTAAAACCGTCAACAATGTCTCCGTATCGCTCTCCAGCAGCACCATGATAGCTCTAGCACGTTGAATGCCCGCTGCGCGCAATGTCTCATCTTGTGTAGAGTCACCTTCTATAACGAGCAGTCCGTTATCGCGCAGCTCATTAGCATAGTCATGGTCAGTTGTCACCACGACGACAACATCGAGAATACTCTGCCGCCTCAATATCAAATTAGCACAAGCTAAATAAATTTGCCGAATGAGCTTCCGTAGCTTTACATAATGGCCTTCCGCATCATCGCCCAGCAAGCTATCTAACACAGCATCTAATGGTTGGTATATCTCCGCTTCTTGATGCAGCTTTCGTGCTTGAGCACTTTCAAATAACGAATCAACCGTTTTGGTGACTAACTCTCCCGCCCCGCAAACAATGTAATGGTTGGTGAGCTTGGATATCGCTTTAGCCACCCGCCGCTTTTGGCGTATTTCGCGCAATGCTGGGCTAATCAGTAAGGCGACCGCCGCCTGCGCAGCAAAAGCAAATGTACCCAATCCGAAAATGATGAGCATTAATGTAAAAATACGCCCCACTTCTGTAGTGGCAACAATATCACCATAGCCAATTGTTGTGAGGGTTGTGATGGTCAGCCAAAGTGCTTCGAGAAAGTTTCTATTTTCCAGCACCATAAACCCCACAACACCAACGGGTAAAATAACCACAATGGCGATAAGGGCGATACGTATTTGTCTACGAACGTCATCAAATGATTGCTGCATAGATTATCCTGATATGGCAAGCTTTGAGGAGATTATAACAAAAAATGAAAAAGCCGACGCCTTATGTGTCGGCAGCGAAAGGATGTTAATCAATTGAGAGGAAATAAATTGTTGAACAGATTTGCCTAACCGCGGAACCAACGGATGAGTTTTGAAACTACACCTTTACGATCGGCAATAGCCTGCTTATATTCCTGTTGTAGGCGTTCAGTTAAAAATTGCAGCTCGGTTACACTCATACGTGCACCGTTGACCACCACCCAATTGTTATCAATTGCGCGCAAATCCTTTGGTGCTCGTTGGTAAAGTTTTTGATAGGCTTCGGCGTAGCTCATCATGATTTGTTCTGCACTGCTGGTCATAAGCATCTGGTGCAACGTCGCTCGCTGCACGTGCCTCCTTTCGCATGATTTTGTCTTGAAGATTGTGGCTCACTATAACGGTATGCGACTCAATACCTTTGTCCAACAGCTCATTTAACTGTATATATTGTAACAGAAATTCGCAAATTATGAGCAATTACTTCTGTTTATATTGTTCATAATTGGTAAAAAACTGGTTATAAAGTGCGCTACAAATTTACGTATTTTATATAATGACTGGCTTGTACTGCGTATATACCTCGCCCCTGCGTAGCGGTATAATAGGCCTTGCCTATCAGCCAAACCATCATTGAGGAGTTGTCTAAATGGCCTACACACGTGAAGATTACATGGAAGCTGTTCAAGCCATTCAAGCCCATACAAGTTTGAAACCAACGGTCGCCCTTGTGTTAGGGTCTGGTCTAGGCGGATTGGCAGATACATTTGAGGAACGGGTAGTTATTCCATATGACGCCATACCGAACTGGCCAAAATCTACGGTGTCAGGCCATCAAGGGCAACTCGTTATTGGTAAAATTGAAGGGCAAACCGTTGTCGCTCAACAGGGGCGCGCCCATCTTTACGAAGGGTATACCCCCCAACAAATCACTTTCCCTGTGCGCGTTATGCACTTTTTAGGGGCAGAAACTATCGTACTCACTAACGCGGCGGGCGGCCTCAATAAATCCTTTGCCGTCGGTGATGTGATGGTGATTAACGATCACATTTACTTTACGGGCATGGCTGGCTTTAACGCGCTTTCCGGCCCCAACGATGAATCCATTGGCCCTCGCTTTATTGGTATGGCGAATACTTATGACCGCCAGTTGCGCCAACTAGCCGTACAGGTCGCCGCTGAAAATAGCATACAGATTCAGCAAGGTGTATACGCCTGCCTTTCTGGCCCTACTTTTGAAACACCCGCTGAAGTTCGTATGTTACGCGCTTTAGGCGCAGATGCTGTAGGTATGTCAACGGTGCATGAAGTCGTCGTGGCGCGCCATGCGGGAATGCGCGTTTTGGCCATTTCTGGCATCACAAACATCTCTGTTGATGATATTGATGCCTACGCAGATAGTGACTATAAAGCTGTGCATGAAGAAGTTTTAGAGGTGGGGAAACTTATCGTGCCGCGCCTGATAACTGTCCTTCGTGGTGTTCTACGAGCGTTATAATATGGCATCGCTTGTCTTTCTCTTAGAGCAAATCTCGCCAGGGCTTTATGTGCTCTTTGGGTTAGGGCTTTTGTGGTATCTCCGCAAATTCATCATCGCCCGCAGAGAGTATCGCGCCACATATTTTGAGCTAGAGCGCGAGCTATCTCGTGGCCATCAAGCCAATGCACTTACGGCCATTATCCTTCTGCTGGAATTTGCCATTATCCTATACGGCGTACAATCACGAGTTGTGCCCATCGTTCGGGCTTATGAAGCAGATGCACTTTTACCCGTTGCGGTGGTTGATGATGGGGTATTCGCAACCCCAACGCCCGCGCCCTTATTGCCCTCTGTTGATATTGACCCTATTGGGCAATTAGGCCCAGATGACCCCATTAATCAAGTGCTTGCCACGCCCACATTAACGCCAACTCCAGTAGGGACAATTGTGCCCAACCCGCCTCCAGCTATTGGCTGCGATACGCCCAATGCCTTCTTACAAGTGCCCGCCAATGGCATGCAGGTTTTCCAGCCTATTGTCATACGCGGAACAGCATTTGTCGATAACTTCTCGTCCTATAAAATCGAAATTCGCGGCGCTTCTACCTTTGATGAGTATCGCGTTCTAGATACAAAAGTAAATCCCGTAACAGAAATTGGCGAATTAGGGCAATTTATCCCTTCCAGCTTTGAACCGGGAGAGTACCAGTTCCGTTTAACGGTGTTTGATATAAATGGTGTGTTGGCGGCCTCGTGCATGGTCAATATCCTCATCACAGAGCCAGTGCCCACCCCAACACCAATTGGCCAATAGGGGCGACTATGAACCTTAATCGGGGGAATTTGCCTAAAATAGCTATTATTGGCGCGGGTAAAGTGGGCAGTACGCTGGCTATCGCCCTGTCTCGCGCAGGATATGCAATTGTGGCTATAGCCAGCCGCACCCCAGCTTCTGCGGCTGCACTCGCTCAACGTCTTTCAGCGGCATCGACAACCATACAAGACGCCTTTATCTTAGCGGATTTAACGCTTCTAACCGTGCCCGATGATGCCATTGTCCCCCTAGCTTTACAGCTTTCGGAAATGGGCGACGCTTTGCGTGGCCACGCTTTTGTTCATACTTCTGGTGCGCATAGTCTAGACATCCTGAAGCCTTTAGCCGCACAGGGCGCTTTAGTGGGCAGCTTACATCCCGCTTTGCCCTTCGCTTCTATTGAAACGGCGTTGAACAACCTACCCAACACAGTTTATGCGCTTGAAGCATCTTCGCCCATATTATTACAGTGGCTGCAAGATATGGTGGGCGCATTGAACGGGCATACCATCACTATCCCCGAAGGGCAGAAAAGTGTCTACCACGCTGCTATGGTCATTGCCAGCAACTACACTGTCACGCTCTATAGCCTTGCCTATCAAATGTTGCATAGCATCGGCGCCAGCGACGCAGTGGCCGCCATCGCGCTCAATACACTGACCCGCGCAACTGTCGATAATCTTGTTCAACAAGGGTTGCCAAACGCTTTAACCGGCCCATTATCCCGCGCCGATATTGGTACATTGCAAGCGCATCTCAATGCGTTAGAATGCCACCATCCGCACCTTGTGCCGCTTTATATTGCCCTTGCCCGTAGCACCTACCCGCTTTTGCAGGCACGCGGTGTTGATGTCGGTAAAATTGAGCAGTTTTTTATGGACTGGGAAATGACCAATGAGAATAACAATTCGTGATTTTCAGAAAATGAAGAAAGATGGTCAGCCCATTGTGATGTTGACCGCTTATGATGCAATGAGCGCGCGCATATGTGAAGCTGTTGGCGTGCCGGCTATTCTCGTCGGCGATACATTGGGCATGGTTGTTCAAGGGTATGATTCAACGATTCCCGTCACCCTCGACCATATTATTTATCATGCTGAAATTGTGTCCCGTGTCACTACCAAACCGCTAGTCATTGGCGATTTGCCCTTCATGACCTATAGCATTAGCCCTGAACAGGCGTTGACGAATGCCGCCCGCCTCATGCAAGAAGCGCGCGTCTCTTGTGTGAAACTAGAGGGCGGGGAATTTATTGCCCCAACTATTGAGCGCATTGTGAAGGCAGGCATTCCCGTGATGGCACACATTGGCCTCACCCCCCAGAGCGTCAATCGCTTCGGTGGCTTCCGCGTGCAAGGGCGTGAGCTAGAAAGCGCTCGCCAACTCATCCGTGATGCCCTTGCCATACAGGCCGCCGGTGCGTTTTGCGTTGTGCTAGAGCTTGTTCCCGCAGAACTCGCCCAATTAATCACCGAAATGCTGGATATTCCCACCATCGGCATTGGCGCTGGGCCACATTGTGATGGGCAAGTGCAGGTTTTTCATGACATACTGGCGCTATTCTGGGATTTCTTTCCCCGCCATACCAAGCGCTACGCTAATATCGGCGAACAAATGCAGGCCGCTGTTGCCCAATATCTGGACGAAGTGCAAAAAAAGGTTTTCCCCACGACGGCAAACAGCTTTAAGATGAATGCTGAGGTTCTGAAAATTCTGCAAGAAGAGGTGAATAGCCGTGAGAGTGGTTGATACAATTGCGGAATTACGCCAAGCCCGTGCTCAACTTCAGGGGCTGGTTGGCCTTGTGCCCACTATGGGGGCGCTTCATGCTGGCCATATGTCCCTAGTTAACGCTGCTCGCGAAGATTGTGATACAGTCGTTGTGACTATTTTTGTTAATCCGACACAATTTGCCCCTAATGAAGATTTAGACGCTTACCCCCGTGATTTACCGGCTGACCTTGCAAAACTCGAAGCGGCAGGCGTAGACCTCGTTTTTACCCCAACACCTGAAACGATGTATCCATCAAATTACCAGACCTTTGTCGAAGTGGAGAAGGTCTCTCAGGGCAAAGAGGGCGCGCATCGACCCGGCCATTTTCGCGGTGTAGCAACCATAGTCACCAAACTGTTCAACCTCACCCAACCTGATGCCGCTTATTTTGGGCAAAAAGATGCTCAACAAGTGGCTGTGATAAAGGCGCTTGTGCGCGATTTGAACTTCCCATTAGACATTGTGATACTTCCTATTGTGCGCGAGGCCGATGGTTTAGCAATGAGTTCACGTAATGTATATCTGAACCCAAACGAACGCCGCGCTGCGACAGCCTTAAACCGTAGCTTGCAAGCTGCCGCCGCTGCCTATGATGCTGGAGAACGCCACCCAGAACGTTTGCGGCAGACAGCGCTTGCTGTGCTCAATGCTGAACCTCTCGCCCATGTCGATTATGTTTCAGTGGCCGATGCTGTGACATTAGAGGAATTGACTGCCCCTTCAGAAAATCCCATTTTGCTCTCTTTAACTGCACGTGTTGGATTGCCGCGCCTTTTAGATAATTGCTTATTGCCTTACTCACTAAACACACGGGAAGCCCTCACACGCATTTTGGGCGGAGAGGTGTAGCGCCGCCGAAATTTGCAATTTGTTTATATTTCTCTTAGATACCTCTAGCATATGTCCCCTAAAGTAATGCTAGATTAGAACGCTAATCAGGGGAGGTGTCTATGTTTCTCTATTTTGACCCACGTTATATCTTCTTTGTGATGTTGCCCGCGCTCATTTTGTCTACTATTGCACAGCTTTTTGTTCGCTCTGCATTTAGCAAATGGGGCAATATCCGCAATAGTTCGAATTTAACCGGCGTTGACGTTGCCGAGCATTTAATGCGCACACAAGGCTTAGGCGGCGTTGGCTTAGAAGCCGCGCCAGAAAATGCCGGTGACCATTATGACCCACGCACTCACACGGTGCGCTTAACCCGCGACGTTGCGGCCAAGCCATCGGTGTTATCAATGGCCGTAGTTGCCCATGAATTAGGTCATGCCCAACAGCACGCTGAGCATTCACCGCTCATCCAAATGCGCAATTTCTTACTGCCTGCGGTGCAGTTCAGCCCCTTGCTATCTTATGGCTTAATTGTGGCTGGCCTCATATTCCAAATACCGGGGCTAGCATGGGCTGGTGTCCTGTTCTTTGGCCTCGTTGTGCTCTTCATGATTTTGACCCTGCCAGTAGAAATTGATGCCAGCCGTCGTGGTTTGCGCTTGCTAGATGCTTCGGGCTTAATCCGTACTGATGAAGAGCGGCAAGGCGCACGCCAAGTATTGACCGCTGCCGCCTTAACCTATTTTGCCGCTGCCGCAACAGCGCTACTCCAACTACTTTACTACATTATGCTGGTCGCAGGCAGTAACCGTGACTAATCCCCATGTTAAAAATGGCGCGGGATACACTCCCGCGCCATTTTCTATTTCAGGTCAATATCATGTTGCTCAATCTTACGCTTTAAGCGTGACATTCGCCCGCGCTGCGGTCTGATGCGGCTGATTGTCTCATCTGCACGCCGCTTCCAACGATTCCAGCGTGAACGCCAGCGCGCCGCCACATACAGTATCTGGCGTCTCTGGCGATTGATACGTCCAGCATGGCGCTCTTCTGGTTTGGGTACACCCCATTTGACAATCATCGAAGCCCATGTTAAGCCACCACCAAACCCCACAAATGCGAGGTAATTGCCTTGACGCACACGCCCTTCTTGAATTGCTTCAGTCAATGCAATAGGGATAGATGCCGCTGATGTATTGCCATAGCGAGAAACATTGCTCATGAACCGCCCTACGTCGATTTTCAAGTTGCGCGCTGCCGATTTGATGATGCGCTCATTCGCCTGATGGGGGATGATGAGGTCAATTTCATCAATGGTAATGCCCGCTTTTTCAGCTGCTTCTTGAATGCTATCGCCGATAACCCTCGTGGCAAACTTAAAAACCTCGCCGCCATTCATGAACATTTTGTGCATTTTGTGCCCGTTGGCACTGATGCCGGGCAAGTCAATGTCACAGCTGCCAACCGTTGGGATGCCTAACAGGTCATACCCGCTCCCATCCGAGCGCAGCACCGATGATAAAACGCCGCCTTCAACGGTATCGGCCTTCAAAACAACTGCGCCAGCTCCATCGCCAAAAAGAATGCAGGTGCCGCGGTCTTGCCAATCCATAACGCGGCTCATGGTCTCAGCCCCAATGACCAGCGCGACTTTTGCCGTGCCGGCCATAATAGAGTCCGCTGCCATTTTTACGCCATAGACAAACCCGCTACAGGCTGCACTTAAATCAAACGCCCCTGCTT
>WGEI01000338.1 GCA_015492875.1 Anaerolineae bacterium
GTTAGTTACCATCCAAAGTATAACACAAAATACCGCAATTTGCGAGATTAACCCCTAAACTTTTTAACGATTTTTTGACGATTTTTTAGGGGAAACGAAGCAAAAACCCCCACCATCGGGGGCACACCTCGCAAATAAAAGAGGCTTACAGTTCACAGCTATAAGCCTCCAATCCCCAAAACTTGGGAAAACGTAAGAAGATAAGGAGACAGTTACAGTGCCTCACAAAACAGCAGAAAATGCTAACCTAGCATATCAGATTCTGCACAAACGTGGTATAGCCAATTCCGCCCAGCAAGCGTTGTGGCAGCCCTATGGCGCTGGCTGGCGTTATCCTTTAATCGACGAACACGGGCAACCCACTACTATTTATCGCTGGAAAGCCTATGATAGCAACGCAAAGCCCAAATATCGCTGGTTGCCCAATAAGCCTGCGGGCTATGATTACTATTTCCCTGCTGCGGTTGCCATTCAAGAGGCCGTCACCCGTGCTGATGGCCGTCTGTATATCGCCAATGGTGAACCGTCGCTGCTGGCCTTCCGCGCCGCTGGTGTTGATAATGTCGTCTGTTGGTTTGGCGAGGGCAGTATCCCCAAAACATTCGCCCAAGATTGCCAGCGTTGGGGCGTGCGCCACGTCATCTACTACCCCGACCGTGATAACACCGGCGAGCAATCCGCCCAAAAACTCGCCCGCCGTTTACTCAATACGCCAATCGCCTATAGCGCTTATGAGCTGCCGCCAATCGTCGGCGAAAAGGGCGATATTAACGACCTATGGCAACAAACCAAGTTTGAGCGCGAACTCTTCTACGCTATTCTGAAAATTGCACCGATCATCCTGCATCAAGCGGCCAATACCCCCGCGCCCGCACCTAAACGCCGCCGCCAACTGCCCGCGCCCGATGATAACGACGAACGCCGCCACAACTTGATTGCTGATGTGGAGATGGCGCTAGGGGTGAGCGGTATGGCCGTTAACGATAAAGGGTTCGTGCGCAAGCCCATCGCCTGTGTCGCCCGCAACCACGAACATGACGACCGCCGCCCAGCAGCGTATTGGAACAGCGAGGGGCACTTTTTGCATTGCCATAAGTGCGGCCAATCCTATGGCCTCAATACCGTCGCCGACCTGTTGGGCATTGACCGCCAGCAATACCGCCCACAAAAGCGCAATCGCCGCCAACAACAAAGCCAGCCCCGCCCGCAAACGCGCGCCAAACACCAACGGGTTAACTATCGCTATATCTCCGAACTGCCTACCGCCACGCTCCACCAATGCCGCGCCACCATCTTGCGCTCTCCCATTGGCACGGGAAAAACCGAGCTAGCCAAGCGCCTCGCCACAGGCAAAAAGCGCGTGTTGGTCATCTCCCACCGCATCGCATTAAGTAAAAGTTTGTCCAACCGCTTAGATTTTCATAATTATCTAGAAGCGCCCCAAGACGACGACCTACTGCGGATGCACCATCTGGTGATTGTGGCCAACTCTTTACATAAGCTCATCCCGCGCCGTGCTGGTGTGCCATTGCCCCAATATGACATGGTGATTATTGATGAATGCGAGCAGGTACTGGGGCATTTGACCGGCAACACTTTTGAGCGCGACGAGGCAATTACAGCCCATAACGTGCTGCGGGCGTTGGTGCGCAATGCGGGGCAGGTGCTGGCGCTTGATGCTCATGCCGGACGGTTGACGTGGGACTTCCTCACAGAAGTTTTAGGAGAGGCGAACGTGCAGTTCATCGATAACCAGCACAAACTAGAGCGGGGGACGCTCAAACTCTGGCAACATCCTAATAACATGATCGCCCATGCCGACGCACTCATCGCACAGGACGCGGGGGCAGTTGTCTTCGCCATCTCTGGCCGCAAGCACGCCCGCACATTGGCACGGCGCTATCAAGAGCGGTTAGGCGAGGATGCCGTCATGTTCATTTGTGGCGATAACAGTAAGAGCTACGAGGTACAGCGTTTCATCAACAACATCAACCAGCAACTGCCACAAAAGCGCGTCCTCATCTATACGCCAAGTCTAGGGACGGGCATTGATATTCAAGCGCCAGTGCGGGCAATTTTCGGCATTTTCCACCAAGAGCCGCTTGATGCTCACGATTGCCACCAAATGTTGGGGCGCTGCCGCAATGCACAAGAACGCCATGCCTACGTGAGCGCTGTCGAGGGCAATCGGGAAACTGACGCCGAAGTTATCTATAACCGCTATTACACCAATGCGCTCAAGACTGCCCGCCGCTGTAGCTTTGATGCCTTTGGTAACCAACAGTTGGCCGACGACCATAAAGCGCTGTTGAAATTGGTGGCACGGGTGCAGGCGCGGCGTAACCGCTCGCTGAATAACTTGTTAGGGCATTTCATGGCGTTGGCGCGGCGCGATGGCTTTTCGCTACAGTTGCCGCAGGATGAGGGGCATAACCAACGGGTTTATGAGCAGATGAAAGACGCCCGCGAGGCGCTACAAAAGGAAGAACGTGCATTGGTGCTGAGCGTGAAGCCGGTATCGCCGGAAGAGTTTGATGCGGCCAATGGCGAGCTGCAAGCCAAACCAGAGATGCGCGCAGGGTTAAAACGGTGGTGGATTGAAGAGACTTACGGCCAAACCATCAATGACGAACTCTATGACCACTATAACGACGGGCGCGGGCGCACGCAGTTGCTCCAATTCTGCGATTTGTTCATCACACCGACACGCCTACAATCTCAAGACCGCCACCAAGCCGAGAGCAACATCCCATTACACAAGCGCGGCCACTACAGCGTCAAGCAAGCCATCCTGACCGACCTCATCCGCACTGTCTTCGGCAAACTTTCGGCAGAGGTACTACTCACAGAAGAAGAGCTGAACGCGCGCATGGGAGAGTTTTTAGCCCGCCATGAGGACGACCTGCGCCGTTACTTCAACCGCCGAACGGACAATAGCGACACGCCTAAATATGTGTTGCGCTGGCTGTTGCGCCGTTTGGGGCTGAACCTGAAAACTTACCGCAGCCGTCGCGGGGATGTGTACGGGATTGACGCTGATTTGCTGGTGCAGATGCTCGCTTATCGGGATAGCCGTTTGGAACAGCTGGTAGAGCGTGATAGTCTCGATGAGGCTGATATTATCCGTGATGCGCTCGATGTGTCCAATCCAAATGACGCGGCTGGGCGTGCAAAAACCTGTGATAAAAGCGATACCTACTGCCCAGATTTTTGCACACCTGATGAAAAAACGCCCTCAGCGCCAGCTGGTCAATGTGGTGAAAATGGGGCGAAACCCGTGAATAAGGTGCGTTTGGGGCGGGACGGGCGTTTACTATCAGCATTCAGTTAAGGAGATTGCGGTAATCTGTTGGCCGCTGAAGGGGGGCACTGCGCCAGCAATCCACTATTTCACATAGTCATGAACAAGCGCCATATAGAGGCGAAAACAGATTTTGGCATTAAGGCCTCTCCCTAGCCCTCTCCGTTGGAGAGGAAAATCCCCAATTTAGGGGTGTATGAGGATAGCTGCGTACAGAGCTTTATCGAGTGAGGGAGATAGGGCGCGCCGAAGGCAATCCACTGTGATGA
>WGEI01000339.1 GCA_015492875.1 Anaerolineae bacterium
GGTACGCGCAGGCCACCGGCAATTGTCGCCGCATTTTCCCACGGCTCGGCGAATTCTGCGCCTTGTTCAAATGCCCGCACTATCGGGGCGCAACCTGCGGACTGTACGCTGACCATGCGCGGGCGCTTCTCGCCAATCCAACCCAGCGCTTCCATCTCGGCAAAGGCTTTCCACATGCCAACAATGCCCGTACCGCCACCAGTAGGGTAGATGATCACATCGGGCAGTTCCCAACCGAACTGTTCGGCAATTTCATAGCCCATCGTCTTCTTGCCTTCGATACGATAAGGCTCTTTCAGCGTAGAAACCTCGAACCAGCGCCCCTGTTCAACCCCTTCTCGTACCCGCGCGCCGCAATCTGTAATCAAGCCATCTACCAGCGTCACTTCTGCCCCCAGCGCCAACATCTCCGCCACAAAGGGGCGTGGCACATCTTGCGGCGCGAACACATAAGCCGGTAGCCCCACATGCGCCGCATAGGCCGACATTGCCCCGCCCGCGTTGCCCGCCGTGGGGATAGCCACCGCCTTTGCGCCCAACTCTGCCGCCCGCGCCACCGCTATCACCAGCCCGCGCGCCTTAAACGATGTCGTTGGGTTTTGCCCCTCATCTTTGGCGAAGAGTTGCTTCAGCCCTAATTTTTCGCCCAAGCGGCGCAGCGGCAATAAAGGCGTCCAGCCCTCACCCAACGTGATACGATAGCGCGCATCTTGTACTGGCAAAAGTTCAGCATAGCGCCAGAGTGTCGCCTCGCGCCCATGAATGACATCGCGGTCAACCCCATTACGCGCCGCTGCCAAATCATAGCGCGCCAGCAAAGGCTTATGGCAATCCGGACATAAATTCATCAATTGATTGTGGTCGTAAGTAGCACCGCAATAACCGCATTCTAGATGTGTTAAATAGCTTTTCATCATTAAAACCTAATCCCATAAAAAACATACTTTTTGATTGTATCATGCTCTTATGGCCAAAAAACTTAAGCGGTCTTTATGGTCTAAAATAAAAACCGTCATCTGAATGTAGATGACGGTTCGTGTCTGAAAATGGATGCTACTATGCAATGGGGGAAAAGCTATGCACAGTCTTGGCAGGTTTTGATGCCCAGCAAACGATAGAGCGGACAAAAACCAACCAGACCCGTAACCACTAAGATAGCGCCAACAATGGCCAGCCACCATAATGTGCTAAAGGACGTTAGGGCAACAACCAGTAGAACAATGCCCAATACCAGACGAATGATGCGGTCGATATTGCTTTCATTACGCGCCAACATGTGACGTTTCCTTTCTCGACAAAACTACGGTCGAACAATCGGTCTTAGGGCTGCCCTTGTTCATTCTTTAGATGTCTACATTGCCGAAAGGTTACATCATCGCCTAATTTTCATCCAAAGTAATCGCGCCCTCTTCACGCGGTTGCCCCAAATATTGCCGTTCCTGTTTCACAATTTCCGGGTCTAGCTTAGTATAAAGCGGGGCGGGTTGGCGCAAGGCTTGCCCTGCTGGTAATTGGCTCGCTTCCCAACGTCCAATCGCATTACTGCCATCGTAGAACAGCACGTTATGCGCTCTGGTCTCTTCTTCCACTTCACGGATAACTAAATCGCCGAAAATTTGGCCATCATAGCCCAGATATTCATGCACCTTTTGCGAGCTAAATGGCAAGAAGGGCGCAAGTAACGTCTTCAAGTTATCGATCACCCGCAAAATCGTATAGACCGAACGCGCCGCATCCGTCGGGTTATGCTTAATCGTCTTCCACGGTTCGCGTCTATCCAAATAAGCGTTGGCCTCTCGCACAAGTGCCATCGCCTCTTGCAGGGCATCGCGCAGTTTCACCTTTTCCAGCAATGCACCGACTGTCTCAAAGCCACCTTCTACACGCTCAATCATGGCGCGGTCGGCGTCTGTTAGCTCGTCATACTCTGGCACACGCCCATCAAAGCGCTTATAGGCAAAGCCCAACATACGGTTGACCAAATTGCCCCATGCCGCCACTAATTCGTTGTTCACCCGCGCCAAGAACCCCTCCCACGAAAAATCACTATCCTGCGTTTCGGGGAAGGTGATGGCCGTATAGTAGCGCACTGCATCGGGTTGGTAGCGCTCTAAAATATCTGGCAGCCAAATAGCCCAGTTGCGGCCTTTGCTGAACTGTTTGCCTTCAATGTTCATGAATTCATTAGCTGGCACATCGTAAGGCAGTTGCAACGGCGTATCGTCGCCTTCGTTGTAAATGCCATTGACGCCCAATAGCTCTGCCTGCCAAATTATCGTATGGAAGGGGATGTTATCCTTGCCGATGAAACAATAAATCTCAGCATCGGGGTTATACCACCAGCGTTTCCAAGCATCTGGCTCGCCTATGAGCTTCGCCCATTCAACGCTAGCCGTGAAGTAGCCCATCACCGCTTCGAACCATACGTACAAGCGTTTATCTTCCCAGCCCTCTAAGGGCACACGGATACCCCAATTAATATCCCGCGTGATGGGGCGTCCGCGTAGGCCGTCCTTCACGAAATTTTGGCTGAAGCGCGTGACATTAGGCCGCCAATGGTCTTGATGCTCTGCCAGATATGCCAAAATTTGCTCGCTGAAGGCCGCTAAATCTAAGAAGAAGTGTTCTGCCTCGCGCACTTCTAGCAAATCTTCTGGATTAGCGCTATTGTGCGGGTTGATGAGCTGGGTGGCGTCCATGAGGTTGCCGCAATTATCGCATTGATCGCCGCGCGCGCGCTCATAGCCGCAGATATAGCATGTCCCCTCTACGTAGCGGTCGGGCAGGAAGCGCTTTTCGGCAGGGCTATACAAAAGCTTTTGGCGCTCTTTATAGAGGTAGCCGCGCTCGAATAAAATACGGAAGAAATCCTGCGCGATTTGATGATGGTTTTCGGTATCGGTATGGGTGAATAGGTCATAGCTGATGCCGATTTTCTTCTGCGTCAGTAAGAAGCGCTCGTGATAATGCTCGAAAATATCACGGGGAGAAACACCGCGCTTATCTGCTTCTACTGAAATCGGCGTGCCATGACTATCAGAGCCAGACACCATCAAGACATGATTGCCTTTCAAACGGTGAAAGCGTGCGAAGATATCTGCTGGCAAATATGCGCCCGCCAAGTGACCGACATGCAAATCCCCATTGGCATAGGGCCAGGCAACCGAAACATGAATATATTTGGGCATGGTGTTCCTTTCTGCTGGTATGTCTTCGCCGTTATTGCACGATTGGTGAATAGCATGACTATATAATGAAAAAACCGCCTGTCAACGACAGACGGTCTGATGAGCAAACGCCCGTTTCGGTCAGCAAGCGCCAAGCAACTGCCGTCTGTCAACAATACAGCGGTTCTTGAACGGCATTCGCATCATGGCGTGATAGCAACTCATCCCAATTCCTGTAAATAGTGCTCACTGACATTGCAGCCATTATACCATAAAATCAAGATGATTGATGGTTTGTTTTGGCATATCGAGAGAGTTTTTATAGTGAAAGCTTTTATCTATGTTTGGTTACGCACCACTACCGCGCTCATCGCTCTTTTCACCGCTGCCTCCATAGGCGCTATCGGACTGGGGCAGTGGGTGGAGGCGGATGTGCTGGCGTTTTCTGCTTCTGGGGAGAGTTTCGCCTATACTGGTACATCACTTTATGTTATGGATGTCGCCCGCCATTTGAAAGCGCGTTGGCTTCCCGCCGCCATTTGGCCAGCGTGGTCACCAGATGGCGAGCAATTGGCATATCTCCGCTACCAGCCCGACGGTACATATTTCTATGTGGTGTCGCCCTATCGCCAACAAAGCCATCCTATTGCCACCTTCGCTGATGTGGTGAAGTGGGTATACTGGTATCCCGATGGCTATAGCCTGTATTTTTCGGGCGGCGGTACGGGGGATGTCTATCGCCTCAGTTTACAGAGCGGCATCATCACCCCAATGACCCGCGCCGTGCATGCAGATTACATGGCCGTACCTGCCCCACAAGGGCGCTACTTGGCGCTTGTATCGAACCGAGACGGCGCGCCCTCAATTTATCTGATGGATACCGAAGCCATCACGCAATTCAGCGAGGGCATGACTTTGCTCACCAACCCCCGCGTTTTGGAATGGTCGCCCCGGTGGTCGCCAGATGGCCGCCAAATCGCTTTCCTCGCTCGCGATGAGCGTTACGAGTTGCGCATCTTGGATTTAGATACCCGCCAACAGCGTATCGTGACCACATTTGACGTAGACATGGGCTATGTTGATTTATGGGCGTGGTTAGGGGGCAACCGCTTTATTCTCACCATTCAGAACAGCACTACCCGCAGCGATATTTACCTCTATGATAGCGATAAACAACAGTTAATCCCCTTATCTCAAACGCCCATAGATGAAACTCATCCCGCTGTTCGGCCTTAGCCACCTGCCGCGGCTAGGCCTAACGGGTTCAAAGCGACTTGATAAACCACTAAAAACGCCCCCGCAACGATGAGCGCCCCTGCACTGAGGGTTTTTACATAGGGCATAACACTGCGCATATATTGGTGTACCGTTGTTTGAAATAGCGCCGTTGCTAGCGCTAATGTCGTGATGACAATACCCATACCCGCACTATAGGCGATAAATAACCCTAGTGTGCCGCTTAAATCCCCTGTGGCCATAGCACTTGCAAAAACTGAGAGAAACACCGGTAAAGTGCAGCTGAGAGAAACTAGCGCATACGCGATACCATAGAGAAACATACTTATCGGCGACTGGGTGCGTAAGTCCCATGATGGGATTGGAATTGCTACGCCTATATTTCGCCCTAACAATGTCCATGCACCGAGCAAAACTAAACCCACACCGATAATCACGCCAAACCACGGTACGACGCTATTAAGAAGTTGCCCCGCAGCAGATAGAATGACACCAGAGATGACAAATACCACCAGAAAGCCCACTGTTGCTAGCAAGCCTAATCGTAACGCTTTGAGCAATCGGATACTTAAATCCGCTGGTTCTTGACCTTCATCGGCGAGATAAAATGAAATAAAGGTCGGTAACATAGCAAAGCCACAAGGATTAATGGTTGCTAACATACCTGCCGAAAATGCGAATGTTAATGCGCCGAGTGTCATAAGCCTAATGCCTCCAGTTGTGCGCGTAAGGTGTTATAGTCTGTTGGATAAGCATCACGGTAGATTTCTTGCGCTTGACTATTGAAAATCACGGTTGTATCAAGCGCCCGTAACCCATAGGTGCGGCTGATAACCCCTTCTTTATCTAGAACCCAATAAAGCGTATTGGCATTATTGCCGACAGCTTGTTGAAACTGTTGTACCAGTTCTGCGTTACTGGATGGGTCAATGTCTACTGCGATGATTTGTAGCCCATCTCCCATCTCAGTTTTGAGCCTTGCTAATGCCCGCGCTTCTGGT
The DNA here is from genome assembly GCA_015492875.1 of Anaerolineae bacterium. Taxonomy (GTDB): domain Bacteria; phylum Chloroflexota; class Anaerolineae; order Aggregatilineales; family Phototrophicaceae; genus S146-30. The sequence continues at coordinate 5,405 of WGEI01000339.1, forward strand.
ATGCATGTGCCACACCAGTACGCCATAGCAAAAACTACTGTAGCCTGTTTATCTCCAGCGGGGATACTTAATGTTTCGCCCGTTAAAGTTGTGATGTTCAACGTTTCTGCTACTGCACCGGTTTGGCTATTACCCGCATAAGTGGTAAATAGCGCCACACCAACCACAGCCACCATCCCGACAACAAGGATGCTCAAAATAAAATCGCGGTTTCGCTTTTGTTTCTGCCGTTTTTTAGCCATAAGCCCTCTACAGTTCAGCTTCTAGTGCTTGTTCAATTTGCTCTCGTAAGACTGTATCTGGCGTTAGAAAATCATCCCGATAAAGGATATTTCCTTGACGATCTAAAATCAGCGTTGCGTCAATATCAACGCCTAGCAATTCGCGTAGTGTACCTTCAGTATCGACTGCCCATGTTAGGTTTGTTGCGTCCAATACATTGGCAAACCATGCCAGTTGTTGAGAGCCGCCAACGTTGTAAATATCCACAAAAACCACCCGCAAATGCTCTGCGTCATGTTCTTTTACAATGCGTGCCAGACTTTGCGCTTCTATGCCACACGTGGAGCAGCCGGCTGTTCCAAATAAGAGCACTGTGATGGGGCGCTCACTATCAGGAATGCGAATTTCTCCAGCCGCCTCTACATCGGGTGTTACAGAGAAATTCAGTGCTGGCGGTTGTTCTGGTGGGTTATCTAACGCGATAATAGGTAAGGTGAAAGATGGCGAGTTGTTCTCTTCTGTGATGGTTTCCTCATTGGTGATAGGCTCATTTGCCACGTTGGCTTCCACAGAGGTGTTGTCATTGTCATTTACGGGGATTTCTGCTAATGAAGATGGTCTAGCGGCGAACTTTGATGAAAACACCGTGATAATTAATGCTATGCCACCCACCATCAAGGCCAATAAAAGTGCAGCTATCAGTGGATTGCCCTTCGGCTGGGGCGCATTATTGGCTAACCCATAACCGCCATTTGATAAAACTGCTTCAATCGTATCTAAAGATACATTTTGAGATATTTTCAGGTGTGCAATGCCGCTTTCCCAACTTTCTATTGTTGCGCTTTCTACTGAGTCAATAGATTCTAAAAGCTTTTTCGCCGTTTGCTCACAATGCGCACAGGTCATCCCTGTAATACGAATTGTTATATGCTTGGGCATAGCTCCCTCCCTCAATAAGTTAGATTGCCTATAACACTCTACAGCCTGTAGTAGCTACAGGGTCAAGCCTTTAAGATTGTTTTCACTCCTGAATGATGACAAATGGCGTGCCCTTAAACGTTAAACGGGTTACAATTCCCCTTTAGGATGGCATGATGTGATTCATGCCAACGCTATGGAGAAAGGGTGAAATATGTATATACAACGCTTACGGCGATTGTTGCCGCTCACGGGGCTATTGTTGGTGCTGGCGGTAATGACTGGCATCAGCTTGGCTCAAGATAATCCCGATGGCTACCCTGAGCCATCTACTGTGACCGTTGCTGGAACGGTACAAAGCTTGCTTGGTTGCCCCGGTGATTGGCAACCTGAGTGTGAAGCAACTATGCTCACGTTTGATGTTGAAAGTGGGCTATGGACAGCTACATTTGAACTCCCCGCTGGCAGTTATGAATACAAAATAGCCTTCGATGGTAGCTGGACAATTAGTTATGGTTTAGAAAATCAGAGCCAACCCGGCGCTCCCAATATCCCGCTTGTCGTTGAAGCTGATGGGCTGGTGACCTTCACTTATGACCATGCCCGCGGTGTCGTTGGCGATAGTATCAATGGCGAGCAGCCCCGCGATGGTGCAGGTGGTGATGTTGTTGCCTCGACACCACAAGAAGCGCCACTCCCGCAAATTGTCAATATCCCCGGCACTATTCAGCCTTTGCTTGATTGCCCCGGCGAGTGGCAGCCCGAATGCGAAGCGACCTTCCTCGATTACGATGAAGCGGGCGATGTTTTCCAACGTACCTTTGATGTGCCCGCCGGCAATTATGAGTATAAAGTGGCGATTAACGGCTCATGGGCAGAGAACTACGGTGGTTTTGCCGACCGTGACGGCCCGAATATCATCCTCAATGTACCAGAAGATACTGCCATCACCTTCACTTATGACTATCGCACACACTGGATAAGCGATAATGTTCGCCATGTTTTGGCCACCGTGCCCGGCAGCTTCAACGATGAAATCGGCTGTGCCGAGGATTGGGATGCCACCTGTATGCGCACATGGCTACAGGATGTTGATGGCGACGGCATCTACATTTTCAGCACCTCCGCTATTCCCGCTGGCGATTATGAGGCCAAAGTGGCGATCAACCTCAGCATGGATGAAACCTATGGCGCAGATGGCGCAGCGGATGGCGACCCTATCGCCTTTTCTGTACCAGAAGATGGCGCGACTGTGAACTTTGTCTACGATAGCCGCGAGCATGTCATGGTGGTATCGGTGGGCGGCTCGGCCTTTTCTGCCGCCAACTTGCGCGAATTGCGCGCCCGCTGGGTCTTGGCGGATACCATTGCCTGGCCACACCCAGCTGAAGACGGCCTCACTTATGCCCTGCTTTATAGCCCAGACGCCAGTATGCAAATGAGCGTCTTTGGCCTTTCTGGTAATTATGAGGCGATTCCGCTCACCGTAGATGAAGGCGGCCTGCCGCCCGCCGTGTTGGAGAAGTTCCCCCACCTAGAAGGGCAGACCGCGCTCAAGCTCAATGCGGATGATGTGGCGCTTGTACCAGAGATTTTGCGCGGCCAGTTTGCCGTGGCCGTTTTTTCCGCTGCTGACCAGCTGGTGGATATTGCGGGCGTGCAAATCCCCGGCGTTCTGGATGACCTGTTCACCTATGACGGGGCGCTGGGCGTTCATTTTGACGATGCTGGCGTACCGACGATTAGCGTTTGGGCGCCCACAGCGCAAGATGTTAACTTCCTGCTTTTCGAAGATAGCCGCCCGCGCACAGACCCCACCTCCTATGACATGACCTTTGACCCCGCAACTGGCGTTTGGAGTATTACGGGCGAAGCGGATTGGAATCGCAAGTTCTACCTGTTTGAGGTGAGCGTTTTCTTCCCGCAAACGGGGCAAATTGAGACCAACACCGTCACAGACCCCTATTCGCTCAGCCTCTCTACCAACAGCTTGCGCAGCCAGATTGTCAACCTCAATGACCCCGACCTGATACCTGATGGTTGGCTTACATTGGAAAAACCGCCTCTGGCTGCGCCAGAAGATATTGTCATCTATGAGCTACACGTGCGCGACTTCAGCGCCTTTGCGGAAGATGTGCCAGAAGACTTACGCGGCACTTTCCTCGCTTTCACGATTGAAGATAGCGCGGGTATGCGCCATCTGAAGGCGCTGGCCGATGCTGGCCTAACCCATATTCACCTGTTGCCCAGCTTCGATTTTGCGACAACTAACGAAAATCGTGTCCGCTGGTTCGAAGCTGACTATGAAGAGCTGGCACAACTGCCGCCTGATAGCGACCAGCAGCAAGCCATTCTGGAAGAATTCCGCGACCTCGATGGCTTCAACTGGGGCTATGACCCCTATCACTTCAATGTGCCCGAAGGTAGCTATAGCACCAACCCCGATGGTGCGCAGCGCATCCTAGAGTTCCGCCAGATGGTACAAGCGCTCAATCAGGCCGGGTTGCGCGTTATCATGGATGTGGTCTATAACCACACCAACGCGGTTGGCCTCAGCCGTAAGTCCGTTTTCGATAAAATCGTCCCCGGCTACTACTACCGCCTCGATGATACAGGACGGGTCTTCACCAGCACTTGCTGCCCCAATACCGCCAGCGAACATAACATGATGGAACGCTTCATCGTGGACTCTGTGCGCTTATGGGCAACCGCCTATAAAGTCGATGGCTTCCGCTTCGACCTGATGGGGCATCACATGCTGCGCAATATGCAAGCCGTACGCGCGATGCTAGATACCCTCACACTAGAAAGTGATGGTGTTGATGGTAGTCAGATTTATATCTATGGGGAGGGCTGGAACTTTGGCGAGGTGGCCGATAACGCGCGCGGCATCAACGCGACCCAACTGAATATCGGCGGTACGGGCATCGGCGCGTTCAACGATCGCCTGCGCGATGCTGTACGCGGTGGCAATCCCTTCGGTGATTATCAAGTGCAAGGTTTCGCTACTGGCCTCTATTATGACCCCAACGGCATCACCCCCGGCGATACCGACGCCCAACGCGAACGCCTCTTGCTCTTCTCAGACCATATTCGTATCGGGCTAGCTGGCAACCTGCGTGACTATACATTCGTCGGCGCAAATGGCGAAGAAGTAACAGGCGCAGATGTGCTCTATAACGGCGCGCCCGCTGGCTATACCCTAGACCCGCAAGAGAATATCGTTTATGTCTCGGCCCACGATAATGAGACCTTCTGGGATATTGTCCAATATAAAGCGCCATTGGATACGCCAATTGACCAGCGCGTGCGCATACAAAACTTGGGCATCAGTGTCGTTGGCCTCAGTCAGGGCGTGCCGTTCTACCACGCCGGTATCGATATGTTGCGTTCGAAGTCCTTCGATAAAAACAGCTATAACTCTGGCGACTGGTTCAACCGTCTAGACTTCACCTACCAAACCAACAACTTTGGCGTGGGTTTGCCCCCTGCTGGGGATAACAGCAGCCAATGGGATATTCAGCGCCCCTTATTGGCGAACCCAGACCTGTATGTGGGAGAAGAGGAGATTTTGCGCAGTGTAGAGCACATGCGGGAAATCTTGCGCATCCGCCGCAGCTCACCCTTGTTCCGCCTACAAACTGCGGAGGATATTCAACAGCGCGTGTACTTCCTCAATACAGGTCCCGACCAGATACCGGGCGTGATTGTCATGCTCATCTCCGATACCGTGGGTGAGGATTTGGATACGGCGTATGATGCCATTGTCGTGGTGTTCAATGCTACTGATGATGATATAACCTTCTCATCGGAGGCGCTCAGTGGCTTTAACTGGGAATTACACCCTGTACAGCAAGCATCCTATGACCCCATTGTCCAAACTTCCAGCGCAGAAGATGGCATTTTGAGCGTGCCCGCACGTACCACTGCTGTTTTCGTTGCGCCACAGGGATAAACCTGTACCTTATCATTGGCTGAATTTGGGGCGGCTATGCTTCTTTTTAGGGCTAGCCGCCCTGTTTTTAGGATGCTAGCGGGCGTTACACGGTGAATTTGGGCGCTATGCTACAATTTTCACAATCAATCCCCCCTTTTTTTCAGATGTATTGTCCGATGTGCTTAAACGCCGAAAATGGTAACCTATAACCGAGCGACGATCATGCAATCCTTTTGGCAAACTTATTACCCCTTGGGACGGCTTTTGAGCGTCCCTTTTGCTTTAACAATTATTTGATACGCCCAACACCAAGACTGATAGAACGCGACAACAGTGTCGCGTTCTGTCTTTTTAGACAGTATTGGCTATCGTGAAAAAAGAGACGCCCACCGCTGGGGTGGGCGTTGCCAACTGGATGAGGGGGCTGTCCTATTCTTGCGCGGACAGCAGTCTCAGTGAGAGTGTGTAGAGGCGTTTCTCTGTGGGGGATGGCATCTAATGAAGCGGGTTGCATCTTGAGTGTGGGGGTTGTATTGTAGGTTTGCCATCCGTCCCACGTGATGACTATCTCTAATGTGCCCTTATTATAGTGGATGGCCACATACTTGATAGATGTCATTCATCACAACCCGCCTATGACAAGCCTCCCATCACCCCCCTGTTTCTGCCATCACTTCCTGTATGACTTCCAATACATGGTTATGAATGTGGCCATTGGTCGCCACCATGCCCGTATGTGGCAAAATCGCCCCTTGGCTGAAATCTAGCGGATTGCCCACTAAATCTGTGACGCTACCACCTGCGGCCAGCACCAGCGCGACACCAGCGGCATGGTCCCAAGCGCGATGGGCATATTCGTTATCTTTGCGCGGTAGCCGCAAGTAAATATCTGCCTCGCCAGAAGCAACAAGCGCATATTTCACCATGCTATCCAACTCTTCCACGTTATCAGCAGGGATATCCAGCCGTTGCCGCACCATCGCCATGCGCTCTTTACTGGCGTGTGCCCGCTCAAAGCTTTGCACAATCCGCAATTCGAATGGGTCGGTGCGGTTAGAAACTTGAAGCCGCAAACCTTCTTCGCTGGCCGCCAACGGCTCACGATAGGCGACATTGTTCTCTGCATAAAATAGCGCGCCCATCCCCTCAGCATAGCCCGGCGCTGCCATGACGCTACCAGCTAACTCGCCATTCACCAAAAGGCCAACCCCAATAGCGTATTGCCGCATGGCCAAAAATCCTTTTGTGCCGTCTATTGGGTCAATCACCCATGTTTGCGCTGCTTTTTTGCCGCGCCCTTGGTCTAGCCAACTCGTGACGACCGCTTCCACTACGGAAATATCGAGCAAGTTGGAGAGCAAGCTGAGCACTTGTGTTTTTTGCTCTGCATTGAGCAATTCACGGAATTGCTGGCCACTCTCTTCGGCAATAACGGCATCATGCGGGTAATGCTGCATCAGCGCCCGCCCGATAATAGCTTGCGAGCCATAATCGGCGATAGTGACAGGCTCGCGATTGTCCTTATCCGTCCGCGAGAGGTAATGTCGCTGCACTTGCGCACAGAGATTAGCCGCTAGCCGCACCGCTTCCTTTATTGGTTCTATATTTACCACTTTCGCCCCCTTTTACCATGAGTGAGTGCAAAGTTTGTAACGAAAAGAAAGGTTTAATTATGGTGTAAAAGCTCGTCTTGCCAATGGCCAATACGATGCGCATTGTTCCTGCACCCTAGCTATGCGCATTCCCGCTGGCCAAATTGAGCCATACGACACCAACAATAATCAAGACGATTGCCGCCGCTTTACTGAGGCTAAGCTGCTCCTCAAATACGAAAAAGCCAATCGTCACAATAGCCACCGTGCCCACGCCAGACCATATCGCATAGGACATGCCCACGTCCAGCTTTTCCAGCGCTTTGGCAAAGAGTGAAAAACTCGCCGCATAAAAAACAAACATGGCAATAGACCAAACTGGTTTGGTTAATCCCTGCGAGAGCTTCATGCTGGTCGTGCCCATGACTTCGAGCACAATGGCCCCTGCTAAAAATAGCCAATGCCCACTCATTAATGTGTCCTCGTTAACTCAGTTTTTCGTCTACCGTGCGGAAGATGTCTGCAGCGATTTGCATGAGCCGTTCTCGCCGTTCTGATGGGACTTGTTTGCTGATGAAGAAACGTTCTAATACCTCTTCGCGCGTCATCCCTTCCGGACTGCCGCCTAAGCGGGCACGTTCCGGATGCTCGACATCGCGCCGCATCGCCGCAATATGGAAGACGCCCGCCGCCCGCAGTGCATCACGAACCGCATTTTCGTTATAGAGGCTCTCTGTTTGCGGGGTGAATTGCAATTGCAAGCGCACAACTGCGTCTTTCAAATCGTGCTTTTTGATGAGCGTTAGCACCTCTTGTGTTGGCGATTTTGTGTTGCGACAATCCGCCTTCAGCGTGATGAAGGGGCGCGCCGCCAATTCGATGAAGCGCCAAGAAGTTTCGTTACGGCTCACCTCTGCGATGACAAAGCCCTTAGGATCGCCCTCTTCACCAAAGTCGATGCGCTCAATGCTGCCGCTATAGACCACTGGCGGATGTTCGCGGGTTAAACACTGGTGTTTGTGGATGTGTCCCAGCGCCACATAATCCCAGCGCGGGTCTGCCACAGATGAAGGCAGCACTTGCACGTCACGCCCCAACATTACCGAGCGTTCGCTACCCCATACCGCGCCGAAAACGGTGAAATGGCCTGTCAATAAACGGGGGACATCTGCCCCTGCTTCTTCATCGGCCTGCTGCGCCAAATCTTCTAAAATGTCGGTGAGCACATGCTGAAGTTGTGCGTCAATATCGGCAATGGACATGCCTGCCGTGTTCATCTTTGTCATCAAGCGCGAGCGAATGGGGTAGGGGGCAGCGCCCACGACGATAGCACCGCGTTTGGTTTCATAACGGCGGATAGCGTATTCATGCGCTACCCAAACATTGGCCACGCGCAAGGTATCGTAAATTTCGATACTAGAGGCTTTCAGGGCGTTGGGCGGGGTATCATGGTTGCCAACCAACAGCACCACAGGCGCGATTTCGGCCAAGTCTTGAATGCGCCAAGCGAATTCCCGCTGAAACGTGGGGTTGGGCGAGCGGGTTTTGAAGGCATCGCCCGCGAATACAACGAGGTCAACATCTTCATCCCGTGCTGCCTGCACCATATCATCCATACGGCGCAAAAAATCAACAACACGGCTGCTTAAACCTGTAGATGCGTCGGTTTTGCCGTAATTCTCTATGCCGATATGCGTATCAGCAAAGTGTAAAACACGAATCGGTTGGCTCATAAAATCCAGCCCCCGTTAGCAAATGAACATTTGTATATCCTACCACTACCGCATACGCTAGAACAGTGTTGAGGGTGGTTTGATAGCAATGAAAAGGAAAACACAATGGGCCATATGTAGCGGCATACGCCTCAGGTGCTTGCCGCCGGTTGGCAGGAATCCCTTATCACGAGGCGCGTTGCCAACGTGACCCTTCGGGGTGGGCTATCCTTTTCGATGTGTTCGAGCAGGATGTGCACTGCAGCGCGTCCCATCTGCTCTAGTGGCTGGTGCACAGTCGTGAGTTTGGGGTGTACCAGCGAGGCCTGTGGGATGTCATCAAAGCCCACAATGGAAATGTCTTGGGGAATATCGAGGCCATTAGCGCGAATGGCTTCGTAAGCGCCAAAAGCCATCAAGTCATTTGAGGTGAATATCGCTGTTGGTGGCTGGGGTAAAGCCAATAATGTTTGTGTGCCCGTATAGCCGCTTTGTTCCCAAAAATTGCCTTTAACCACCAGCTGCGGGTCGAAGGCCATACCTGCAGCTTCAAGCGCGGCTTTGTAACCCGTTAAACGCGAGACAGCACTGCTTTTCCCCATTAAACCCGTGATATGCCCAATACGCCGATGCCCCAACTCAATCAAGTAGCGCGTCGCTTCATAAGCGCCTTTTTCATTGGTAGCGTCCACAATGCTGCTGGCCTCTTCAACATCGTTTTGACCAATTAAAACATAGGGGAAGCGCTGTTTATGTAGCGCATCTAAATAAGCCGTTGGTATGAGCGATACAATGAGGATGAGGCCGTCAGTTAAGCCGTTGGCTATCGCTTGCACATAGCGTGATTCTTTTCCTTCTTGATGGTGCGTGGTGTAGAGCATTAAGTCGTAGCCATTATCACGCAACGCTTCATCAATGCCGCGAATGATTTCGCCAATATAGCCATTATCAAGGTTGGGGACAAGCACGCCAATGATATGAGAGCGCCCCCCTGCCAGGCTGCGCGCCTGTAAATTGGCCACATAGCCTAAGCGCTCAGCAGCTTCCAGCACTTTTTGGCGCGTGCTTTCTTTCACATACTTAAACCCATTTAAGACGCGCGATACCGTAGAATAGGAGACGCCAGACTCGCGGGCTACATCAAAAATAGTGACTTTGCCCCTAGATTTAGGCGCTTGGCCTTTATCGCTCATCATGAACTCCAATTTATGCAAACGCTTGCAATCCACATCAAAAAATATATGGCATAGCTTCTTATCTATCAACACAAGCGCATGGTGCTGTTCCCATGCTTATGTTGAATTGTCAGCAACAGCTATCTCAATATGCAAGCGCTTGCATGGCAGCATAACGTGAATTCATAACCTTGTCAAGCTTTTCGCTTACCGGTCAATATCTGGTATGGAAAACGTATGTTGAATGGCATAGGTGGCTTTGTCAGGTAAATATAGCGGTTCACCACTTTCGCGGTCATAAACGCCTATCGCAAGGCTATAAGTATCTGGCGGTAGGCTGTCGGGCAAGGGGAGGGTGAGTGTTTGTATATAAAAAGTATCCGAGAGCACAGCCTCGCTGAAGTGTGCTGGACACAGCCAGCGGTCACCTTGCGCCCATAATTCGCCGCCTTCATAGGGTGTTTGTGTGCCATAGAGATGCAGCATCAAGTTCAGTGTAGGCGGTAGCGCTTGCAATGGCCGTATAGCTAGTGTGATATTGATTGTATCGCCCAATTGGGGGTGTTCAGGCGTAATGGATAAAGGCTTTACCAGCAGCGCCTCGCCAAATTGTAAGGCATCGTTCCAATCAATAGACAGTGGCGCGCCCCGCAAAATGTTATAGCCCAGCTCGTTCCGCTCTAACACCTCTACCGTTGCCCATTGGCGTAGTGCTAACTCAAACTGAGGGTGAAGCTCAATGATATGCAAGTATAGCGCCCCACTATCCGCCAGCACCGTACATAAGCGGCTATCAAAATGCCCAAACACCTGTTGCCCATACTCCCGCGCCCGAAAATCTACAACCGGCAAGTCATTGGAACCAGGTACAAGCACAATCTCTTCTTCTGGATATTGGTTTGTGATATGCACCAGTCCATCATTGATTTCATCTTCTGCAGAGACTTCTAGCCGCTTGATGCGCAACCATTGCCCATAATCGACGAAGGTATCGCCAGCCGCCCAGAAGAATAGGACGATGACCACGAATTGCGCCTTAAGGCCATAGCGCCTTAATCCCACCATTCCCGCGCCGATGATGAGCGCCAGCGCTATAGTTACGCCATAGCCGCGCAGGTATTGCGGCGCGCCCTGACTGAATAGGGCGGGGATGAGCGAGAAGAACCCCAGCCCCAAAATCCACAGCCCTATTTTGCGCTGCTTGGTGAACAAAGTGCTAAGGCCGAGAAATGTTAGTATGGCTAATGGCAAATCCAGCACCGGCCTGCCCGGCAAGTTATGCGTGATGAGCGTATCGCCTTGATATAACCACGCACCGAACCATGCGCGGATGTTGGCGAGCACCTCGCCCAAACTGTTCACCGCCACATGCTCAATGCGCCCGCCAGCTGCCATCGGGTTGCTCAGTGTGAACAGGATGATGGGCAATCCGATTAGCCCCATCACGATGAGCGTCAATAGTGCCCGTCGTTGCCCGCGCCAGAGCCACCACAGGCACTGTAATGCCCCCAGCAAAAGCCATGTCCGTGCCGCAAAGTAAGTATAGGCCGTTAAACCCAGCCATAGCCCTGCAACAAGCCAATCGCGCTTGCGGTTACGGCGGTGGGCTATCCATAGGGATGCCAGCGCCAGTGTTCCCCAAAGCCCGAAGAGGTTCAGCCTGAAGGCGATGTGATTGATATGTACTGGCCAATATAGCACTGCAAAAGCCGCCGCTGTGCCCAAGCCGCCCCGTTTGCCGAAGAGTTCCCGCCCCAGCACATAGCAAGCTGCTGTTGTGAGCACGCCGGTGAAGATAGGCACGAGGCGTAGCGCAAAAGTAGACGCCCCAAACGCCGCCATATAGGGCGCAATCCAATAAAACCAGCCGCTTTCTCGCCCGCCGCTGCTAGTCACAAAAGGGATAATGCGCGGGTTATCCAATAGGCTCAGCGCTTCTAACCCGCTTGTCGCTTCGTCATAATGAAGATGGTTGGTGAGCGATGCCAGCCCATAAACGCGCAATGCGGCGGCAACGAATAACACCAGCACCAACCACCATAGCCCGCGTTTCGTTACCCTGTTTGTCATAATTGATAATATAGTACAAATTTAGCCATTTGGGAAAGAGGGCTTTGGGCGGTGATTGCCTACGGTTATTTGACGGTTACACGATTGATGATCACCTGCGCTTGTTGTAGCTCATCTGCATTAATCATGTGCCCCGTATTAGGGTCAATTTTCTTGATAACTTCCGCCATACATGGCGTATTGTTGCGCCCTATCGACTGTCATCGGCCTTTGCTTTGTGGGTAATGTATCGAAATCGGTTGAAATTCAAATAAGTCGTCTAATAAGAATAGGCGCTACGCTTGCCAGTAAGCGGGTGAGCGAATAAGGTCGAGGGGGGTGCTGAAGTTTTCAGCCGTTCCCTCATGGGAGCGCGAGGGTGAAGTCCTCGCAAAACCAACGGGCGCCAGTTGGAAGGGGGGGACCACCCCCAAACCCCCGTTTTAAGGATTGGCGTCCTTAAAAATCCTGTTAGGAAAGATGAACTAATAGGCGCTAGCACAACCTACCGCAACCGTCCATCCCCTGCGCCGAAAACAGGGGAAACTATTTGCGAAGGCCACTCGCGCAGCGAGGGCGTTCGCCGAAAACAGTTTTTGTCCACTTTTTACGAAAAAGTGGCGGGGCATGGGGCAGCGCCCCATAAAACCAATGGGCGCGAGTTGGACGGGGGTATACCACCCTCAAACCCCTGTTTCAGGGCTAATCGGGTTTTCACACTTTTTCTCTTTCAACCGAAAACGATATACCACTGCTTTGTGCAAGATGTTGAACGTGACGCTATTCAGTGGCATAATCAATCCGTTCATCAGCAAGATAGCAGAGACGGCGGTTATATACCTATGACAGACGCATCGAATGAAAAACAAGCTTTGAGTTTCTTTATTACCGGCGCCCTAACTGGTGCTGGCCGCGCCTTAACCCGTTATCTGGTCAAGCGCGGCCATCAGGTTACAGGCGTTGTCCCTTCTTCATTAGAGGCAGCGGAACTATACCGCTCGGATGGTGGTTTGCCTTGCTATTGTGACCCGGATGACGGCGGATGCTTCCGTAGCATGATGGCTATGGCGCAGGCCGATATTGTGGTGCATTTGGGCATGACCGATTACAACGCGCCGCCTAGCGTCACCCCCAATCAATATGAAGCGGGTAGTCTCACCCGTCAGGCAGAAGCCGTGATGGAAGCGGCGGGGAAGGTCGGCGCAAAGCGCGTGATTTACGCCAGTTTCGCCTTTCTCTATGGCTCTACTGGCGCGATGATGGCCGCCGAAGCCGCACCACTCACCCACGAGCATTTGGCCTTTGTTCATGACTACAAGCTGAGCAAGCCATTTTAGACGGTGGCGTGCCCGGCTATGTATTGCGTACAGGCTATCTCTATGGCGCAACAGCCCCCTTACAGGCTTTGCGCCAAAAATTGCTCAATGGCGATGCCGTGCCGGGTGGCGATAAAGTCGCGCCATGGTTGCATGTGGATGACCTGGCGCAAGCGGTAGCCTTAATCAGCGAGCGCCCGCTAGAAGGCGATGAAAGCGTGGATACAATCTACAACCTTGCCGCCACTCACATGACGCCATCGGCGTTTGTCGAGAGCTTTGCTAAGGTTGCTGGACTAGCCGCGCCGCGCTTTGCTAGTGGCGCGTTTGCGGCGTGGCGTCAATCGGAATTGCAGCGCTGGCTACTCACCCTTGAGA